>JANXTP010000077.1 GCA_025352345.1 Burkholderiales bacterium
AGGCGCGCAACGTCGCGCGCGCGGTCGTCGCGGCGGTGCAGGAACTGCGGGCCGGTCGGCTCTCGCAGCCCGACAGAAAGATCAAATGGCCCCGACCGAAATGACGCCGCTCGGCCGCGTGTTCGAACCCGTCACGACCCATCATCGAAAGGAAACACCATGATCGAGAAAACCGCCCAAGTGCACTGGGAAGGCCAGGGCAAGAAGGGTGTCGGCCAGATCAGCACCGAGACCGGCGCGCTGAAGGCGCATCCGTACGGCTTCGCGAGCCGCTTCGAGGGCGACGTGAAGGGCACGAATCCGGAGGAAATCCTGGGCGCCGCGCACGCCGCCTGCTTCACGATGGCGTTCTCGTTCGCCTGCGACAAGGCCGGCATCGCGACGACATCGGTCGACACGAAGGCCGCGGTGCGCCTCGCCAAGCAGGGCGAGGGCTTCGTGATCGACCGCATCGCGGTGACGATGCAGGCCACCGTGCCCGGCATCGACGACGCGAAGTTCCAGGAGATTGCGGCTGCCGCGAAGCGCGATTGCCCGCTGTCGAAGGCACTCGCGAGCGTGCCCGAGATCACGCTGCGGGCGACGCTGAAGAATCAGGAAAGACCCAGCAGAGAAGCGATGGCGACCAACCAAGCCGATCGCCTCAAGACCTCGCAGATGGTCGGCTTCGCGTCGGGCCACGACACCTGGGTGGAGCAGGAGGGCAGGTTCGAGCTGCTGCCGAAGCCGGCCTGACTTGAAACAGCGATCTTGAAAAAGAGGTCGCGTGGCCCAAAATCCCGGTCTTCCCGGCGACGCGGTGTCGCAGTGGGCAGCACTGGCGAAAAGATCATGGACAAGCAAACGCTCTCATTCCAGGCCGAGGTCAAGCAGATCCTGCACCTCGTCACGCACTCGCTCTACTCGAACAAGGAAATCTTCCTGCGCGAGCTTGTCTCGAACGCTTCCGACGCCTGCGACAAGTTGCGCTTCGAGGCACTGAACAACCCGGCTTTGCTCGAAGACGCGCCGAGCCTCGATGTGCGCGTCGCCTTCGACGCTGAAGCCAAGACGATCACGATCACCGACAACGGCATCGGCCTGTCGGCGGATGAAGCGGTCGCGAACCTCGGCACGATCGCGAAGAGCGGCACGCGCGAGTTCATGTCGGCGCTCGAAGGCGATCAGAAGAAGGACGCGCAATTGATCGGCCAGTTCGGCGTCGGCTTCTACAGCGGCTTCATCGTCGCCGATCGCATCGTCGTCGAGTCGCGTCGCGCCGGTGTGCCGGCTGATCAAGGCGTGCGCTGGAGCTCGGAGGGCAGCGGCGACTTCGACGTCGAGACGATCACGCATGCGGCACGCGGCACGAGCGTCACCCTGCACCTGCGCGAGGGCGAGGAAGAGTTTCTGACCGGCTGGAAGCTCAAGTCCATCATCGGCAAGTATTCCGACCACATCTCGCTGCCGATCCTGATGCAAAAAGAGGAGTGGGATCCGGAGGCCTCGAAGCAGGTCATGAAGGACGAGTGGGCGCCGGTCAACAAGGCCGCCGCGCTCTGGACCCGCAGCAAGAGCGACATCACGCCCGAGCAGTACGACGAGTTCTACAAGCAGATCAGCTACGACACCGCGGCGCCGCTGGCCTACACGCACAACCGGGTCGAGGGCCGCAGCGAGTACACGCAGCTGCTGTACGTGCCCGCGAAGGCACCGTTCGACCTGTGGAACCGCGACAAGCGCGGCGGCGTGAAGCTGTATGTCAAGCGCGTCTTCATCATGGACGATGCCGAGGCGCTGATGCCGGTCTACCTGCGCTTCGTCAAGGGCGTGATCGATTCGGCCGACCTGCCGCTCAACGTGAGCCGCGAGCTGTTGCAGGAAAGCCGCGATGTGAAGGCGATCCGCGAAGGCAGCACCAAGCGCGTGCTGTCGATGCTGGAAGACATGGCGAAGAAGCAGGCCCCCGCACCAGCCGTCGACAAGGCGCCGGATGATGCCGGCGATGTGACCGACGTGGTCGACAAGAAAGACGACGCTGAAGACACAGGCGACAGCGGCAAGTACGCCAAGTTCTATGCCGAGTTCGGCACCGTGCTGAAGGAAGGCCTGGGCGAGGATTTCGCCAACCGTGACCGTATCGCCAAGCTGCTGCGTTTTGCATCGACCACCAGCGACACGCAGAGCGTCAGCCTGGCCGATTACAAGGCGCGCATGAAGAGCGGTCAGGACGCCATCTACTACATCACCGCCGACACGCTGGCTGCTGCCAAAAACAGCCCGCAACTGGAGCTGTTCAAGAAGAAGGGCATCGAGGTGCTGCTGATGTCCGACCGGGTCGACGAGTGGTCGCTCAACTACCTGAACGAGTTCGACGGCACCCCGATGCAAAGCGTGGCCAAAGGTGCGGTCGACCTGGGTGACTTGCAGGACGAGTCGGAAAAGAAGGCGGCGGAAGAAGCCGCCGAGACTTTCAAGCCGTTGCTGGAGCGACTCAAGGCTGCCCTCAAGGACAAGGCCGAGGATGTGCGCGTGACCACGCGACTGGTCGATTCGCCCGCCTGCTTGGTGGTGAAGGACGGCGGCATGAGCACCCAACTGGCGCGCATGTTGAAGCAGGCTGGCCAGCCGGCACCCGATCTCAAGCCTGTGCTGGAAGTGAATGCCGATCATCCGCTGGTGAAGAAGCTGGCCGAATCCGCTCACTTCGACGACCTGGCGCACATCCTGTTCGACCAGGCGCTGCTGGCCGAGGGCGGCATGCCGCAAGATCCTGCAGCTTATGTGCGGCGAGTCAATGCGCTGCTGACTTGAAGCGACTTCAGCGCGGTTGGTAGCCGACGCATTCGAGTGACACCAAAAACTGCGCTGCCGGTATCCGGCCGCTGCCGATCTTGAAGTTCAACAGCGCGCCGATGCTCATCTCGACGCCGATAGGCGTCGTCAAGGCGCTGTCGGGCATGTGCAAGACCCAGAAGTCAGCGTTTTTCTCCAGCGGTCTGGCACGATAGCCCAGGCTGATGGCGGACAAAGCGACGCCTTCTCCGGGGTCCATGTAAGTGCTGACCACGGCGCGCAGCATGACGGTGCTGTTGGCCGGCGCGGTCACTCGGGCCAGTCCCGGACTCGGGGGCGATTTGCCCAGCAATGCCACCTCGTTGGAGGCCGCAAAGCCGCCATTCTGGTCCAGCACAACCCACCCGCGCCGCTTGACACCTATGCCAATCGCTCCGAACTGCAATGGCTTGATGGGCTGAAGCAGTACGGCATCGCAGTCGGCAGCCCATGCCGGAGATTGCGCCGCCAGCACCCACAGCAGCGTGCCGAGGCGCCACCCCGAAGACATCGGCGTTCTTCGCAGCCATCGCAGCCAGTGGGCGAGGTACCGAAAACGTTCAGGGCGCGACATAAACATTCAACTCGACGTTGCCAACCCGCAACTCGGACGGGGTGAGCGTGACCAAAACCGGGGCACCGCTCAGGCGTTTCGAGCGCCATTTCTGGTCTGGCGCCAGCCTGACAGTCCAACTCCCGGGATAGACCGTGTCGAACATGAAGTACCCGTCGTTCAGCGACCTGGTTTCGCTGTAGAGGGTGCCTTGCTCGTCGACCGCCTGCAAAAGAATGCCGGCCAGACCTTGTCGGACATCGAGCGCCAGACGCCCGGAAATTTCGCCGCTTTCCGTGACCGGAATCTCCAGGTGAATGCTTTGCCCCGCGCGTGGCCAGAACCGGATCAACGGCCGGATCGGCACCAGAAAGTTGTCGGGCAGGGAGTCCCGGTCGATGCTGAGCAGCGTGGACTCGGTGGTCGACAAGCCCAAAAATTTGGCTTCACCCTGCATGTCCGTCTGCTGGCCGTTGTCCAGGCGGTTGATGCGCAGTTGGGCGGCGGAAATCACCTCGCTTTTGGTTGTGTTGTGCGCAGCGCCGAAACTCTGGTTGTAGACCTTGACGTCCGCCTGGCCTTGCATGGCCTTGTACCGGCTGCTCATTTCCACGCTGCCATGGCCTGTACCGCTGAGCGTGAAGTTCAAGCTCGTGCCCACCGCGAACCTGGTGCTTTTCGACCAGTTTCCGCCCACGCTCAAATAGGCCCAGCCCAGGTCACGACTCCAGTTGGCGCTGTAGCCCGGGGCTGCTGCGGCGTAGTTGATCTCGGAATTCCAGCTGTCGATGCCGTTTCTGTACGAGACCGAAGCTGTGATCGATTTCCACTCGGGCGACGGCGCCATGCGTCGCTCGATACTGCCCCGTATGCTGAACATCCCCGTCGTGTGCGAGCCCAGTAAACGATAGGTCCCATCGCTCTGTCCATTCGAGCCTTCTTCCCCGACGGCTCCTGTCGAAGAGCGCGCTTTCATCATGT
>JANXTP010000279.1 GCA_025352345.1 Burkholderiales bacterium
GCGCGAGAGCGGCGGCGAATGTGAGCAAGGTCTTCATAGTGAGTTCTCCGAGTGTGCGGGACCGGTGAGCCGGCCCACCGTCGGGCCCGCCGGGCAGGATTGGATCACGCGCCGGCCACCGGGCACAAGCCGGCCGGTGCGGCGTTGAAACAGGGAGTTTCCCGGTCAGCCGAAACGGCTCTGCATTTTTCGCCGGCGCGGGCCTCAAAAGATGCGGCGCGGATGCGCCAGTTGCTCGTGTGCCGAATGCAGCCGCCGTACCAGCACCTTGATGAAAGAGTCGTGGAACAGGTGGCGTGTGTTCGCGCTCAGGTGCGTCAGGGTGTCGGGTGCGAACGAGATGGTGGTCGCCGGCTCGGTGACGATCACGTCGGTGCTGTGCTTCTTCAGCTCGGCACTCGGCGCGAGATACGCCATCTCGCCGACCGACGTGCCGGCGCCGAGCTGGGCCACCTTCTTGCCGTCCCGAAAAACCTCGACCTCGCCCTGCGCGATGATGTGGAAGTTGCTGCCTTCCTCGCCCTTGCGGTAGAGCGCGTGGCCGAAATGGAAGCGCTGCCACCTGGCGCGGTGCACCACTTCCCACAGCTCGACGTCGCCGAAATTCTGGAAGAACTCGAGCGTGCGCAGCAAGGTGAAGCGCTCTGAATCGAGCACGCCCTGGAACTGGCCGCGCGGCACCTGCTGCGTCGTGACCAGCGCCGAGATGGCCTGCGCGAACTCGTTCCAGTCTGCGTAGCGTTGGTCGGGCTGCTTGTGGAGCGCGCGCTGGATCACCGCGTCGAGCGCGGCCGTCACGCCGGCGCGGATGCCCGTGAGCGAGGCCGGCTTCACGTTGTATATCTGATGCATCATGGCCGACTGCACCTGCGCATCGAACAGCGGCCGGCCGGCGACGAGGTGGTAGAGCACGGCACCGAGCGAGTACATGTCGGCCCGGCAGTCGAGCGTGCCGCCGTCGAGTTGCTCAGGCGACATGTAGGCGAGCGAGCCGACGCGATGGATCTGCGTCACGTCGGACTGAAGATTCAGCACGCTGCCGAAATCGCTGATCTTGACGTCGGTGATGGTCCCGTTGTGCAGCACCGCCAGCAGGTTGGCCGGCTTTACGTCGCGGTGTATCAGGCCCTGGCGATACACGTAGCCGAGCGCCATCGCGCATTTGAAGCCGATCTCGACGATGAGCTCGAGCGAGAGCAGCTGGTCGGCGCGGCAATAGGGCCTGAGCGTGCTGCCCGGCACGTACTCCATGACGAGGTAGGGCGCGAGCGGGTCGGGCACAGCGTCGAAGATCTGCACCACGTTCGGGTGCTGGAGCCGGCCGACGAGCGCCGCTTCGGCGGCGAAGAAGCGCGCGGAGTAGTGCGTGTCGAGCGGGTCGGCCGCAGAGCCGGCGCGCACGCGCTTGATGGCGACGCTGCGGTTCTGGAAATCGTCGAAGGCGAGGAAGACCTCGCTGGTCGCCCCGTCGCCGAGACGACCGAGCACGCGGTACTTGCCGATGGCGGCCGGCAGGGGTGGCCCCGCAGCGGAGAGCGCGGGAGCAGAGGCGGTGAGCGCGGCTGACATGTGAGCAGGTGTGGCGGATTCTTGCATCGGGGCCATGCAACCAGCGTGACAGATTGGGGGGCCGGACGCCGCCTTCTTCACGCTTGGCCCCGACTTGGCCGGTAACCGCCCTTCGTCACTCGGGCCCATCGAACCCGGCTCGTAGAATTCCTCGATGCCCCTGGCCCGTGAAGAACTCCTCGATGCACTGCGCTCCGCGATGGTCGAGGTGTGCCCCGCAAACGCGCTCGAAGCGATGTTCGAGACACCGCGCCAGGCCGCTCACGGCGACCTCGCCGTTACCGCTGCAATGGCGCTGGCCAAGCTGCAGCGCAAGAACCCGCGCGAGGTCGCAGCGGCGCTCGTCGTGTCGTTGAAGGCGCAGAGCGCCGTCGAGCGCTGGGTCGAATCGATCGACGTCGTAGGGCCCGGTTTCATCAACCTCACGCTGCGCCCCGCCGCGCGCCAGCGCATCGTCGCCGACGTGCTGGCGAGCGGCGCGGCCTTCGGCGTTCGAAGGGCCGCGGGCGAGCCGGTGATCGTCGAGTTCGTTTCGGCCAATCCGACCGGACCGCTGCACGTGGGCCATGCGCGCCAGGCCGCGCTCGGCGACGCGATCTGCAACCTGCTCGAAACGCAGGGCCGACAGGTCGTGCGCGAGTTCTATTACAACGACGCCGGCGTGCAGATCGCCACCCTCGCCGCTTCGGTGAAGGCGCGCCTCGACGGTCTGAAGCCCGGTGATGCCGGCTGGCCCGAAGCCGCCTACAACGGCGACTACATCGCCGACATCGCAGCCGACTTCACGGCGAAGAAGACCGTCGCGGCCGACGACCGTGCGTTCACCGCCTCGGGGAATCCGGACGACCTGGACAGCATCCGCCAGTTCGCCGTGGCCTACCTGCGCCACGAGCAAGACCTCGACCTGCAGGCCTT
>JANXTP010000285.1 GCA_025352345.1 Burkholderiales bacterium
GCTGGTCGACAGCGGGGGGCCCAGCCCACGCCGGCTCAGCGTCGGCCTCGATCGTGATCGGCTGGCGATGATGCTGGCGGTGCTGCACCGCCATGCCGGCATCGCCTGCAACGACCAGGACGTGTTCGTCAACGCCGTGGGCGGAGTGCGCATTGCCGAGCCAGCGGCCGACCTGGCGGTGATGCTGGCAATCCAAAGCAGCCTACGCGGCAAGCCGCTGCCGCGCGGCTTCTTTGCGTTCGGCGAGGTCGGGCTGGCCGGGGAGGTGCGCCCCGCGCCGCGCGGTCAGGAACGTTTGAAGGAGGCCGCGAAGCTCGGCTTCAGCGTTGCGGTGGTGCCCAAGGCCAATGTGCCGAAGAAGGCCATCGAGGGCCTGACGATCCATGCGGTCGAGCGCATCGAGGAAGCGATCGCGCTGTTGCGCACCTTGTGACCGGGGCGGGCCCCTAAAATCAGACGCTGACTGACAGCTTGGAGTCTCGCCATGTCGATGGCCGATCGTGACGGAAAGATCTGGATGGATGGCGAGATGGTGGAGTGGCGCGACGCCAAGATCCATGTGCTGACCCACACGCTGCACTACGGCTGCGGCGCCTTCGAAGGCGTGCGCGCCTACGACACCACACGTGGCACCGCCATCTTCCGCCTGCCCGAGCACACCGAGCGGCTCTTCAACAGCGCGAAGATCCTGCGCATGAAGATCCCGTTCACGCCCGAGCAGGTGATGGACGCGCAGCGCGCCGTGGTGCGCGCCAACAAGCTGGCCAGCGCCTACATCCGGCCGCTGGTCTGGATCGGTTCCGACAAGCTGGGCGTCAGCCCGCGCGGCAACAGCATTCACATGATGGTTGCCGCCTGGACCTGGGGCGCCTACCTCGGCGAGGACGGCCTGAAGCGCGGCATCCGCGTGAAGACCAGCAGCTACACCCGGCACCACGTCAACATCACGATGACGCAGGCCAAAGCGGTCAGCAATTACACCAACTCGATCCTGGCGAACCTGGAAGTCACCGAAGACGGCTACGACGAAGCACTGCTGCTCGATGCCAGCGGCTTCGTCAGCGAAGGCGCCGGCGAGAACCTGTTCATCATCAAGAACGGCGTGGTCTACACACCGGACCTGTCCGCCGGCGCGCTCAACGGCATCACCCGCAACACGATCTTCGCGATCTGCAGCGACCTGGGCGTGAAGGTGGTCGAGAAGCGCATCACCCGCGATGAGGTCTACATCGCCGACGAAGCCTTCTTCACCGGCACCGCCGCCGAGGTGACGCCGATCCGCGAACTCGACCGGGTGCAGATCGGTGCCGGTTCACGGGGGCCGATCACCGAAAAGATCCAGAGCGCGTTCTTCGACATCGTGGGCGGCCGCAACCCGAAATACGCCGAGTGGCTGACGCCCGTCTGATGCCCGCATCAAGCTGCGGCAACACGTTGATCCCGCACCCGTCACGACACGCCCCACGGAGCCGATCATGAGCACTGCTCGCCCCCCGACAGCCAGTGCCATCGAGGTCACCGCACACGACCTGCAAGGCCCGGGCGCGGTCGCTTGCCCGAACCCGAAGATGCCCCTGTGGAGCAACCACCCGAAGGTGTTCATCGATGTCGTCACCACCGGTTCGGGGAAGTGCCCTTATTGCGGCACGGTCTACTCGCTGAAGGCGGGTGAAAAGATCCACTCGCATTGAACGCGCCCCGAGGCCAGCGACCGCAGCGTTCGCGTCGATCCCGATGAGCCACGACAGACACCCCGCACCGCGCGACTACGAAACCCTGGTGCGCGCCGCACTGCTCGGCGCCGGCACCTCGGTGTGGGAATGGAACCCGCAGACCGACGTGATCTCGGGCGTCGACGCCGACATGAGCTTGCTGGGTTATGGCCCGGAGGAAAGCCGGCTGACGCAGCGCGAATGGAACGAGCTGATCCACCCGGAAGACCGTGCAGACAACGAGGCGCGCTACCAGGAACACGCGCGTGACGAAGCGCCCTATTACGAACACGAATACCGCGCCCGGACGAAGGACGGCCAATGGCGATGGATCGCCGAGCGCGGACGCATCGTCGAGTGGAGCGCCGACGGGCAGCCGCTGCGCGTGGTGGGCACCCTGGTCGATGTCACGCAGCGGCGCGAGGCCGAAAGCCGCGCGCTGGCAATCGCTGCGCAGCTGAGCGAAACAGCACGCCATGTGCCGGGTGTGATCTACCAGTACCGCCACAGCGGTGAAGGCGACGGGGCGTTCTGCTATGTCAGCGAAAGCTGCTACGACGTGCTGGGCCTGACGGCCAACGAGGTGATGCGCGACGGTGCCGCGGTGCTGCGGATGATTGAACGCGAGCATTACGCTGCGACCATCGCAGCGATGAAGCTCTCGGCACGCACGCTCACGCCGTGGCGCTTCGATTTCCGGCTGCGACGCCCCGATGGCGCACTGCGCTGGATGACCGGCACCTCGACGCCACAGCGCGACGGCAACGGCGGGGTGCTGTGGTACGGCTACTTCGAAGACTCCACCGAAGTGCATGAGTTGCACCTGGCCCGCCAGTCCGCCGCCATGGCACAGGCGGCCAATCGGGCCAAGACCGAGTTCCTGTCGCACATGAGCCACGAGCTGCGCACCCCGCTGAACGCGGTGATGGGCTTTGCGCAGTTGCTGCAGCTCGACGACAGCGACCCGCTGTCTGTGAACCAGCGCCGCCGGGTGACGCTGATCCACGAGGCCGGCGACCACCTGCTGCAGATGATCAGCGAGCTGCTCGACCTGACACGCATCGAGTCCGGACAGCTGTCACTGGATTGCGCCGAGGTGCCGTTGCCGGCCTTGCTGGCCGAATGCATGGACATGCTGCACCCGCTGGCCGAGGCCGCATCGGTGCGGCTGGTGCCCGTCGAGGCCATCCCCACGCTGACGGTGCATGCCGACCCGACGCGCCTGCGCCAGGTGGTGCTGAACCTGGTCTGCAACGCCATCAAGTACAACCGGCCGCAGGGCACGGTGCGGGTGCGGGCACAGTCGGTGACCGACGGGGTGCAGGTGCAGATCATCGACACCGGCGTCGGCATCGCCGAGGCTCAGCTGCCCGCGCTCGGCGAGCCGTTCAACCGGCTCGATCAACGGCACAGCGGAATCGAGGGCACCGGCATCGGCCTGGCGGTGACGCGCGGTCTGATCCAGCTGATGGCCGGTCGGCTCGACGTTGAGAGCACCCTCGGCAAGGGTTCAACCTTCAGCGTGTTCCTGCCCGAAGTGCCCGCCGCGGGGGCGAGCAGCGATCAGAGCGCCAGCTTGCCGACGTAGAGCACCGGCCCGGTCGGTGCGCCCGTGGTGGAGCCGCCACTGGGCTCCAGGCTGACGGCCAGGGCCGCAGTGCCCGGCGGCAGCTTGCTCTGCTTGACTACGCTCGCGCCAGACGCAGCGATCAGGCCCAGCGAACGCGGTGCGCCACTGCCGGGAATGGCCCACAGCTCCAGCGTGCGATCGGCCTTGACGCTCACGTCCAGCAAGGTCCGAGTGACGATGGCCTTGCCGTCGCCGCTGATGCTGGCAATGATCGCCGGCGGCACCGTGGTGCCGGCCGGCAAGGTGTCGGTCGGCGTGGTCGAGTTCAACACCACGATCAGCGGCGGCTGCGCCGGCGGCGGGTTCGACAGCAAGGCCGACAGGCCGACCACCGCCACCACCGACAGGAAAGACAGCGTGCGCAGCAGCGACAGGTTCGACCACCACGGTGTGTCGGCCACGGCGACCGGTGCGCCACCGATGCGCGAGACGATGCGCTGCCAGACGGCGGGCGACGGCTTTTGCGGCGCCACGCTGGCGGTCAGCGGCATCAGGCCCGCCTCCCAGCGCTTGACTGCCTCGCGCAACACCGGGTGGGCGGGCAGCAACTGCTCGACGCGGCGCCGCGCGGCGCCGCGCAGCGTGCCACAGGCGTAGTCGGCGGCGATGCTGTCGGCGAGTTCGGGGCGGCTGTAATCCATGTCAGCGCACCGCCTCAACGCTTTGTTCGTCGCGCACGCTCGCCTGATCCAGGCAACCCTTCAAGGCCGTCAGGGCGCGACGCACCCAGGACTTCACCGTGCCCAGCGGCTGGCCTAGATGGCTGGCCACCTCGGCATGGGTGAGCCCGTCGTAGAAAGCCAGCGCCACGCTTTGCCGTTGCTGCGCGCTCAGGCCTTCCATGCAGTGCGACAACGCGCGCGCATCGGAGGCCTGGCTGAGCATGTCAAGCGGCCCCGCGGCGGGGTCGGCTAGGTTGTCATACACGTCGCTGTCTTCTTCATCCGAGGTATGGTTGACTGAAACCTGCGGTTGCGTCGCCGCACGCCGCAGGCTGTCGATCGCGCGGTTTCGGGCAATGCTGGTCAACCAGGTGAGGGGTTGGCTCTGCGCTGCATCGAAGGTCCGCGCGGCACGCCAGACATTGACATACACCTCTTGAAGCACATCTTCTGCCTGTCCGCGATCCCGATTGATACGCAGCACCACCGCGTACAGATGCGGGCTGGTGCGTTCGTAGAGTGTGGCAAAAGCCGCACGATCGCCTAGGCCTGCTCGCGAGAGCAGGCGCGACAGATCGCGGCTTTTTTCGGGCCAGTCGGCGGTGGTGGTGCGCATGAGCGTGCGGATTCTAGGGGCTTCGTACAATGAAATGTCGGTTGGCTGACTCGAATCTTTCAGCTCCCACGCTGAAGAGGAAGGTGGAATGAACACTCCGAGAACCCCCGTGATGGCGCTGTCTTCGCCCGATGAAGCGGAGCAGCAGTTTTATGAATCGATGCAGCACGCCGACCTGGACCGCTTCATGGCAGTGTGGAGCGATGAGGACGACGTGACCTGCGTCCACCCTGGCGGCCCGCGGCTGATCGGTGTGGGAGTGATACGGGAAAGCTTTGCAGGCATCTTCGCCAAGGGCCCGCTCGATGTGCACCCTGAGAAGGTGCGGCGTGTCGACTCCCACTTCAGCGCGGTGCACAGCGTGCTCGAACGCGTGCAGGTACAGACCGACAAGGGCCGGCAGTCGGCCTGGGTCATCGCGACCAATGTGTACGTGAAAACCGCGCTGGGCTGGCGGATCGTGGCCCATCACGCCAGCCCGGGCACGGCACGCGAGGCGCAGGAAGTCCTCGAATCGACCGCCGTTCTGCATTGACTTCCGATGGCGCGGAGCAGCGCTCGCCCGCGTGGCTGCTGGGCGATGGCGCGGTCGGCGGCAACCTGCAGTCGATCTGGCCGGCACTGGTGTGCAAGCGGATCGACGGCAGCACGCCGCGCTACCGGCGGCAGCGCTGGGCCACGCCCGACGCCGACTTCATCGATGTCGACTGGCTCGACCCCGACCCGGGGCTGAGCGATCCCGCCACACCGCTGCTGATCTTGTTCCACGGCCTCGAAGGCTCGTCGGCCAGCCACTACGCACGCGCTTACGCCCAGGTCGCGCAACAGCGGGGCTGGCGCTATGCGGTACCGCACTTTCGTGGCTGTTCGGGCGAGCCCAACCTGACCGCGCGCGCCTACCATTCAGGCGATTTCGAGGAGATCGGCTGGATCCTCGACAGCTTTCGCGCGCTGCACACCGGGCTGCGGCTGGCGGTGGGCATATCACTCGGCGGCAATGCCTTGCTACGCTGGGCCGAAGAGGCCGGGGAGACCGCCGCCGGCACGGTCGGCGCGGTGGCGGCGGTGTCGTCACCGATCGATCTGGCTGCCGGCGGACATGCGATCGGCCGCGGCTTCAACCGCATGGTCTACACCCGGATGTTCATGCGCTCGTTGCGACCGAAGACGCTGCGAAAGCTGGCGCTTTGTCCGGGCCTGTTCGACCGCGACAAGATGCTGGCCGCCGGCGATCTCTACGACTTCGACAACCTGTACACCGCACCGGTGCACGGCTTTCTCGACACCGACGACTACTGGCTCCGCGGCTCGGCCAAGCCGCACCTGCACCGCATCCGTATCCCGGCCCTGGTGCTCAACGCACGCAACGATCCGTTCGTGCCCGCTGCCTCATTGCCGGGTCCGCACGAGGTCGGTCGCCATGTGACGCTGTGGCAGCCGGCGCGCGGTGGACATGCCGGATTCGCCAGCGGCCCCTTCCCCGGGCAGTTGAACGCGATGCCCGAACGGGTGATGGGTTGGCTGCACGCGCACGGCAGCTGAATCGGCGACGATCGGCCATGGATGACATCGTTGCCGCAGCGCTCGTGAAATGGCCGAATGTGCCGCACTGCCGCGGCTGGCTGGGGCTCGATGCGCGCGGCGACTGGTACCTGCGCGACGACAGGGTGCAGGCCGCGGGCTGCTTTCCGCAGGCCAAGGGCAGCCGCCTCGAACATGTCGGGCTGCGCGAATTCATCGAACGCAATTACGCCTGCGACGAGGCCGGCGCCTGGTACTTCCAGAACGGGCCGCAGCGGGTCTACGTTGAGTTAGAGGCCGCGCCGTGGGTGTGGCGGCTGCAGCGCCTCCCGGCAGACAACGACGTCACGCTGCGCAGCCACAGCGGCCTCGCGGCGGTGTTTGAGTCGGCCTGGCTCGACGAGCACGGCCGCTTGTTCCTCTGCACCGATCTCGGCCTGGGCCTGGTGCACACACTCGACATTGAAACCGCCGCCGATGCCATCGAGCAGGGGTTGTGGG
>JANXTP010000317.1 GCA_025352345.1 Burkholderiales bacterium
CGATCGACTGAAGACGCCTGCGAGCTGCTCGATAGCTTGTGCGAAATCCGCGAATTCGTCGCCACCGAGTTCGATGCGCTGCTGCATGAAGGCCAGCCCGTGCCCCCGAGCGCCAACGGCATCAGCTGCCGCGGCTGCACGCCGAGCCTGGAGCCGGTCGACAGCGGTGAGTTTCTGGTCAAGCTGCCCGAGGAACTGGCGGCGCGTGTCAAGCCCTGGTGCGAACACCCGAAGATCAAGATGCTGCGCGACGAAAGCAAGGCTCGCCTGGCCAAGCTGGTGTTGCGTGCGGCCAGCGCGGTGAAGGAAGGCCGGTGCACGATGGACGCCGCCGCGCGTTTCATCGACTGGCTGGAGCCGCTGCTGCGCCGTGAGAGCTACATCGCCTTGCTGGTCGAACGGCCGGAGGTGCAGAACCGGCTGTTGCGCCTGCTGGGCCTCGCACGCTGGCCGATCCGCTATCTGATGCTGCACCCGGGTGTCATCGATGAGCTGGCCGATGAGCGGCTGCTGCACAGCCGATTCGACGCCAGCGAATTCACCGCCGACCTGGAGGCGCGTTACGCAGCCTGGGGCCGCTCGGGTCATGTCGATGAAGAAGCGCTGCTCGACACGCTGCGCCGTGCGCACCATGCAGAGGTATTTCGCACGCTGGTGCGCGATGTCGAGGGCCACATCAGCGTCGAGCAGGTGGCCGATGATCTGTCGGCGCTGGCCGATGCCACCCTCGCCTGCGCCATCCGCTGGGCGTGGAAGCACCTGAAGCAGCGTCACCGCGAATTGCCGCAGATCGCCGTCATCGCCTATGGGAAGCTTGGCGGCAAGGAGCTGGGCTACGGCAGCGACCTCGATGTCGTTTTCCTCTACGACGATGCCGGCGAGTCCGACACCGACAAGGCCAGCGAGGTCTACGCCGCTTTCGTGCGCAAGCTGATCGGCTGGCTGACGCTGCGCACCGCCGCCGGCGAGTTGTTCGACATCGACACCGCGTTGCGACCCAACGGTGGCTCAGGGATGCTGGTCACCTCGATCGCGAGCTTCGAGAAATACCAGACCGGCCGCGGCAGCAACACCGCCTGGACCTGGGAACACCAGGCGCTGACACGCGCCCGTTTCTGCGCCGGCGACCCAGCCCTGGCCGCGCCGTTCGACGCGGTGCGCAGTGCGGTACTGGCGGCGCCGCGTGACCCGCTCGCGCTGCGCAGCGAGGTGCGAGCGATGCGCGACAAGGTGGCCACCGCCCACCCGGTTAAGGGCGAGATGTTCGACATCAAGCACAGTGCGGGCGGCATGATGGACGTCGAATTCGCGGTGCAGGTGCTGGTGCTCGAACACAGCCAAACGCACCCGGAACTGATCCCGAACGTCGGCAACATCGCCCTGCTGCAGCGGGCCGAGGCGGCTGACCTGTTGCCGCCTTCAATCGGCGTGGTGGCCGCCGACGCCTATCGCGATCTGCGCCGCGCGCAGCACGCCGCGCGACTGGACGAGCAACCGACGCAGGTGCCGCTGGAGTCCATGGCAGCACAACGCAGCGCGGTGCTGGCGTTGTGGCACGCGGTGTTCGGCTGACGAAGGCTCCCCCTCGGGGCAGATCACCGGCCGATCAAGCGCGGATGCGCTGAACCAGGGTGGTGGTGGACTGCCCATCGACGAACGGCAACGCACGCGCCTCGCCGCCCCAGCTGCGCACCAGCACGGTTTCGGCCAAGGTCTCGATGTCGTAGTCACCGCCTTTGACGTACCACTGCGGGCGCACACGCTGGAGCAGTTCAATCGGCGTCGCCTCGTCGAAGGCGATCACCAGGCTGACGCTTTCCAGCGCTGCCAGTACGCAGGCGCGGTCGAGCTGCGTGTTCAGCGGCCGATCCGGGCCCTTGCCCAGAGCGCGCGCAGAGGCATCGCTATTAAGCCCGACGACCAAGCTGGCCCCCAATGCACGCGCTTGCGCCAGGCAGGTCACATGGCCGCGGTGCAGCAGGTCGAACACGCCGTTGGTGAAAACCACGGGCTGCAGCAGCGCGGCCACCCGCGATTCGATGTCGCCAGGCGGGCACAGCTTGTCGGTGAAATCGCTCATGCGGATGCCCATCGCATCGCCGTCATTCAACCCGGTCCGCTGACATGCGCGGGCGCGGTTGCTCAGGCCGGGGCAATGCCCGCTTTGGGCTGGGACGCTGCCGCGAGCCGCACGGTGACTTCCTTGCGGAAGCGGTTCAACTCCTGCACCGTCGCAAAGCTGCGCTCCATCAGCAGGCTCATGTTGTGCAGGATGCGGTCGACGACCTTGCCTTCCCATTCGGCATCGAACTGGATCTGCCGATCGAGCCAGGCCTCCAGCCAGACCGGATCGGGCAGCCGGCTTTGCACCGTGTCGCGCGGGAACAGGCTTTCGTTGACGTGCAAGTTGGTCGGGTGCAGCGCCTGCGCGGTACGGCGGGCGCTGGCCATCAGCACGCCGACCTTGGCAAACGCTGCGCGTGCCTCGTCACCGGAGTTGTTCAGCGCGCGCTTCATGTAGCGCAGGTAGGCGCCGCCGTGGCGGGCCTCGTCGCGGGCGAGCGTTTCGTAGATCGCCTTGATCACCGGCTCGGCATGCCAGTCGGCGGCACGGCGGTACCAGTGGTTGAGGCGGATCTCACCGCAGAAATGCATCATCAGCGTTTCCAGCGCCGGGGCCGGGTCGAACTCGAAGCGCACTTCGTGCAGCTCCGCTTCAGTGGGCACCAGATCGGGCCGGAAGCGGCGCAGGTATTCCATCAGCACCAGCGAATGCTTCTGTTCCTCGAAGAACCAGACGCTCATGAAGGCGGAGAAGTCGCTGTCGTCACGGTTGTCGCGCAGGAACATCTCGGTGGCTGGCAGCGCAGCCCACTCGGTGATCGCGTTCATCTTGATCGTCTGCGCCTGCTCATCGCTGAGCAGGCTGGCATCGAAGCGATCCCAGGGGATGTCGGTGTCCATGCTCCAACGCACGGCTTCGAGCTGCTTGAAAAGTTCAGGGTAAAGCATGCTGGACATGATGGGAGAGGCGTTTTGAAACGTGTTCGAGTTTAGACGCGTTGCCCCTGCGCCGCGTACAGGAGGCACGCAGTGGCTCGCGTGGGTCAAAGATCGTCGAGGTGATCCAGTACGTGCTGCGCATCGGCCCGGATGCGCTCGCGCTGCGCCGGCTCCAGTCTGGCGACGTTGCGGGCCATCAACGCGGTGCGCGGGTTGGCGCTCAAGGCGGCTTCGTGGCGATCGAGAAAATTCCAGTACAGCGTGGTGTAAGGGCACAGCGGCTTGGCTGTCGCCTGGGCCGTTTTGGCATCAGGTGCGTATGCGCAATGCCCGCAGTGGTTGCTCATCCGCTGGATGTAGGCGCCGGACGCGACATAGGGCTTGCTGGTGAACCTCCCGCCGTCGGCATACAACGCCATGCCAGCGACGTTGGGCAACTCGGCCCATTCGACGGCGTCCACATACACCGCGAGGTACCAGGCGGCCACCTGCTTCGGGTCGATCTCGGCCAACAGGCCGAACAGGCCGGTCACCATCAGCCGCTGGATGTGGTGCGCATAGCCATATTGCAGGGTCTGTTCGATCGCGTCGCGCGCGCAGGCCATCTTCGTTTTGCTGGTCCAGAACCAGCGCGGCAGCGCTCGGTTGTGGCTGTAGTGATTCGCCTCGGCCATCTGCGGCATGTCCCGCCAGTAGACGCCGCGGATGAACTCTCGCCAGCCCAGGATCTGGCGGATGAAGCCTTCGACACCTGCCAGCGGTGCACGGCCGTCGCGGTAGGCCTGCTCGGCGGCGGCAATGACCTCGCGCGGATCGAGCAGGTGCAGGTTCAGGCTGCTGGCCAGCAGCGAATGCCAGCCGAACGGCGTGCCCGACCACATCGCGTCCTGATGGTCGCCGAAGTTCACCAAGCGGTGTTCAATGAAGGTCCGCAATGCCAGCAACGCCTGCTGGCGTGTGACCGGCCAGGCGAAGTGCGCAAGTGACCCTGGGTGGTCCGGAAACAGCCGCTCGACATCGGCCAGCACTTCGCGCGTCAGCGCATCCGGTTCGAACGCTTCAGGCGACGGGATCAGCCCCGGCCCGCGTTTCGGATAGCCCTTGCGGTTGTCGGCGTCATAGTTCCACTGCCCGCCTTCGGGCTGGTCGGGCTTCGCCGCATCGCGGGCTATCAGCACGCGGTGCTGGCGCCGCATCTCACGGTAGAAATATTCCATCCGCAAGCCACCGCTGTACTTGCCGGCCCAGCGCGCAAAGTCAGCGCGCGAGCAGAGAAAGTGCGGGTCGTCGAGCAGTTGCACCGCCACACCGGCTTGGTGCGCCGCCGCGGTGATGTCCTGTTGCAAGCGCCATTCACCGGGCTCCAGCAGGCGCAGGATTTCCGGCCGCCCGCACGCCAATTGCAGCGCCAGTCGGCCGATGAGCGTGGGCTCTTCGCTGTCGTCGAGCGACAAATAGTCAACAGTAAAGTCGGCCTCACGCAAGGCATCGCGAAAGTGCCGCATGCCCGAGAGAAACAGCGCGATGCGCGCCTTGTGACTCCAGACCCCGGTCGCTTCGCCAGGTGCTTCGATCATCAGCACGCGGTCATGCGCCGGGTCGAGGTCTGCCAGCGCCGGGCTGTCGAGCGTAAGCTGGTCGCCGAGCACCAGCACAAAGCGGCGGACCGAGCCGGTCATCGGGTCGGTGGCGCATGCCGCGCCTGGGCTCGGCAGCGATCGGAGCAGTACTTCACTTCATCCCAATTCTTCGCCCAGGCCCGACGCCAGGTCATCGGCCGCTGGCATCCAACGCAGGTCTTCTGAGGCAACACCGACTTGTTGCCGCGAAATGTCGGCGTCGACGCCATCAGACGCCCCCGTGCCGCCAGCGCTCGATCTGCGGGTGGATGTCCTGCAGCGATGCGAATGCCATCACGCCCGCGACCGGTCGGCGATGCAGCACCGGCGCCGAGCCGCCGACCCACAACTCGACTTCCGGTGGCAGCTTGCTGCGCAATTCGGTCAGGCCATCGACCACTTGGTTCGGGTTCATGCAGCCTGTGAAGCCGAGCGCCACGATGTCGCAGCGGTGCGCCGCCGCGGCGAGGGAGATGTCCCACACCGGCGTTTGCACGCCCAGCGACAGCACGCGCGCGCCTTCGAGTGCGAACAGCGCTTCGGCGAGCAGCAGCCCAAGGCCGTGGGGCTCGCCGGGCAGGGTGGTCAGCAACACGCGCGGTCGGTCGAGCGGCGCGGCTTCGGGGATGCCGGCCAGCGCCTGCCGCAGCACCCCGTGCAGGCATTCGATGTAGGCGTGCTCCTCGAAGATTTCGAGCTGGCCGCGCATCCACGCATCGCCGACCAACGTATTCAGAGGCAACACGACATCGATGACAAAACGCGACAGCCCCATCCGCATCTGCGTCTGCAACAGCAAGCGGCGCAATGCGTCGATATCGTGCGAACGCATCAAGACAAGATAAGACTTCAAGTCGGGCGCGCCCAGATCGGCACTGGCGCGGCGGGGCACGTCGACGGTGTTCTCGCTGAGCTCCACCAGCGCGTCAAGCGGCATCGGCACCAGACGTCCGGGGCGGTGGCCGCCATCCATCAAGCGCTTGACAATGCGCAGCTTTTCGACCTGATCGAGCGGATAGGCACGCTCGCCGTGGGAGTCGCGCTCGGGCTGAGGGAAACCGTAGCGGCGCTCCCAGACGCGCAGCGTGTCCTTGGACAGACCGGTGTCGCGCTCGACGGCCGCAATCGCCAGGGTCAGAGACTTCAAACTTCGTGTGGGATCACTCATGGCACATCGGGACTTCAGTGGGCGCAATATACTTTCATGCCGACTTTTTGACCAGGACAGGATATGGACGCCTCTGACCTTCGATCGCTCGTGACTCGCCTGAAATCGATGGCTGCGGCCGGGTTGCTGCTGGTGTGTGCCACGGGCGCACAGGCCGCAGGCTGCCCCGCCTTGCTGGACCGCAGCATGCCGCGACTGCAGGACGAGAAACCGCAGACCCTGTGCCAGTACAGCGGCAAGGTCGTCATCGTCGTCAACACCGCCAGCTACTGCGGATTCACCTCACAGTACAAGGGGCTGGAGGCGTTGTACGCGCGATATCAGGCCCGCGGCCTGGTCGTGCTGGGTTTCCCTTCGAATGATTTTGGCAGCCAGGAACCGGGCAGCAACCAGGAAATCGCGTCGTTCTGCACCAGCACCTACGGCGTCAAATTCCCGATGTTCAGCAAGACCCGCGTGTCGACCAGCGCTGGAGCCGACGTCAACCCGCTGTACGCCGAACTGCGCAAGGTCACCGGCTCAGCGCCGCGCTGGAATTTCCACAAATACGTGATTGCCAAAGACGGCACGACAGTGGAAAGCTACAGCGCGCTGACTGCGCCCGACGACAAGTCCTTCATCGAGCGCATCGAAAAGCTGCTGGCCATGCCCTGAAGTCGCTGCTGAACCCACAAGCAAATACCGTTCAGTTATATTTTGGACAGCATGGTTCTTTTCGCCGCAATCACCCCGCCAGACCGTGACACCTCTCGCGCTCCATCAAGCGCACGTCGAAACACGAGGATTTCAGCGGAACCAGGGGAACTCCTGTGTCGTTTTATTGTCTATACTGTTGTAAAAGGCTTGACTGTTTCGGCGTTTCCCTATCCAAGTTCCAACACACCCTGCGAGGGGTGCAGCTTTTCAAGCAGTCCTGCAAACAGTTTCGCGTTGCACAGCCAGTCGGCACGACCGATCGAAATCCGGCGGCGGTTTTCATTCCTCCTCCCTCCGTTATTCGCTCCCGGGCGCTGTGCAGCTTCTTTATTCAAAGCGGTGGTGAAGTCTCTTCGGAGCGTCACCACCGCTTTTGTCTTTTCAAGCGCTGCGGAGCTGGCGGGTGTCTGACGACAAGCGCCGCGTGGCCGTCATCGGCTCCGGCATTTCCGGCCTGTCGGTGGCGCATGCCCTGGCCCGCGATGCACAGGTCACGCTGTTCGAAGCTGATTCTTATTTCGGTGGTCACACCCACACCGTTGACATCACGCTGGAGGGCCAGACCCACGGCGTGGACACCGGCTTTCTGGTGTTCAACGAGCGCACCTATCCAAAGCTGATCCAGCTGTTCGGCGAGTTGCAGGTGCCCACGGCGGTGTCGGACATGTCGTTTTCGGTGCAGGTGCCCGACATCGGCCTGGAGTGGAGCGGCAGCGATCTGAACACCGTGTTCGCGCAGCGCCGCAACCTGTTGCGCCCGGCGTTCTGGCGGATGTTGCGCGACCTGACGCGCTTCAACCGCTTGGCCACCGCACTGGCCGAACGCGGCGTGGCCACCGAGGGGCAACAGGCCATCGGCGACTTCCTCGCCGAACACCGCTTCAGCGCCGAATTCCGCGACTGGTATTTCCTGCCGATGATCGGCTGCATCTGGTCGTGCCCGACGGATCAGATGCTGCGGTTTCCCATCGCCACGATGATCCGCTTCTGCAACAACCACGGCCTGATCCAGGTGACGAACCGGCCGCGCTGGTTCACCGTGCAGGGTGGCGCGCGCCAGTACGTCGAGAAGCTGCTGCGACGCATTTCCGATGCGCGACTGAACACGCCGGTGCGCAGCGTGCGCCGTTTGCCCGCGAGCGCGCAGGTCAGCGTCGCCACCGACCACGGCACCGAGCTGTTCGACGAAGTCGTGCTGGCCTGCCACAGCGACCAGTCGCTGGCGTTGCTGGCCGATGCCACGCCGGCCGAGCGCGCGGTGCTTGGCGCCATCCGCTACCACCGCAACCGCGCGGTGCTGCACACCGACACCGCTGTGCTGCCGCGCCGGAAAATCGCTTGGGCCGCGTGGAACTACGAGCGCGCCAGCGCTGGCGCGCGCGAGTCGGCTGCGGTCTGCCTGCACTACCTGATCAACCGGCTGCAGCCGCTGCCGTTCGAAGCGCCGGTGGTGGTGTCGCTCAATCCGATCACCGAACCGCGTGCCGACACCATCCATGGCGAATACGACTACGCCCACCCGGTGTTCGACGCGGCCGCGATCGCTGCGCAGCAGCGTGTCCCGTCGCTGCAGGGCAACGCGCACACCTGGTTCTGCGGCGCATGGACGCGCTATGGCTTTCACGAGGACGGGCTGATGTCCGGCCTCGCCGTGGTCGATGGCCTGCGGCAGCGCTGGGTTCATGCAGAACCACGTCCCGAACCGGTGGCCGCATGACAGCCCGTTTGGCGAGTACGGAGCAGACCGATCCCTTGATCGGCTTCGGCCAAGTGCGCCACACCCGCTTGCGGCCGGCGCTGAACCGCTTCGCCTACCCGACCTACTTTCTGATGCTGCCGATGCGCCGCCTGCGCACAGTCCCCCATGCCGATCTGGCACGCAACCGCTTCGGGCTGATCAGTTTTCATGACCGAGACCACGGCGACGGCCGCGCCGACAGCCTGGCCTGGCTCGATGAGCTGCTGCAGCGTGACGGCATCTCCGATGCCACAGGCGAGACCTGGCTGCACTGCTACCCGCGGGTGCTGGGCCACACCTTCAAGCCGGTCAGCTTCTGGTACTGCCACCGCGCCGACGACACGCTGGCCGCGGTGGTCGTCGAGGTCAACAACACGTTCGGCGAGCGGCACTGCTACCTGCTGCACGGCCCGCAGCTCGGCTACGGCAAAGAGCAAGTGGCTGCGAAGGTGTTCCATGTGTCGCCGTTTTGCGCGGTGACCGGGCGCTATCGCTTCCGCTTCATTCACAGCGCGGCGCATCCGGCCGGCGCCACCGAACGTAAGGTGTTGGCTAGAACGGTGGCCCGCATCGACCACGACGATGACCACGGCGCGCTGATCCAGACCAGTGTGTCGGGTGCGCTCGAAGTGCTCTCGGCCTGCAGCCTGCGCCGGGCGTTTTTTGGCATGCCGCTGATGACGCTGGGCGTGATCGGCCGCATTCACTGGCAAGCGCTTCGGTTGTGGACCAAGCGGGTGCCGTTCTGGCGCAAACCCTCGCCACCGGCTGTTTTCGTGACGCGCTGACAGCGCGCCCTGCTTTTATCCTTCCAAATCTCGCGGCATGACCCGACTCGACGTGATGAGCACGACCTCACTTTCCACCACCACGGCCCTGCCGGACACCGCCCCTGCCGCCGCCCGCGCGGTGTTCCGGCTGCTGAAGAGCCTGAAGCACGGCACGCTGGACATCCAGTTGCCCGATGGCAGCGGCCTGCACTTCGGCCATGCCGTCGACGGCGGGCTGCGCGCCAGCATGCGCCTGCTCAACTGGAGCGTCTGCGGGGCCACGATGCGCTCGGGCGACATCGGCTTTGCCGAAAGCTTCATCGCCGGCGACTGGACTTCGCCCGACCCGGCGGCGCTCCTCAAGCTGTTGATCGCGAACCGCAGCGAGGTGGAATCCCTCGTCTACGGCACCTGGTGGGGCGCACTGCTGTACCGCGCCAAGCACTGGCTCAATCGCAATTCGCGGTCGGGCAGCAGGAAAAACATTCACGCGCACTACGACCTCGGCAACGAGTTCTACCGGCTGTGGCTGGACCCGACAATGAATTACTCGAGCGCCTGGTTCGAAGGCGACCGAGCGCGGCCGATAGAAGATGCCCAATGGGCCAAGGTGCGGCGTGCGCTCAGCGAGTGCGGCGTCAAGCCGGGCGACCGGGTGCTGGAGATCGGCTGCGGCTGGGGCGCGCTGGCCGAATGCGCGGCCCGCGAGTTCGGCGCCACCGTCACCGGCGTCACCCTGTCGAGCGAGCAGCTCGAATGGGCGCAACAGCGCCTCGCCGATGCCGGCTTGCCAGGCGAGCTGCGCTTCCAGGACTACCGCGACCTGAACGCTGGTGACCGCGGTAACAGCGACGCACCGTTCGATGCGGTGGCCTCGATCGAGATGTTCGAAGCGGTCGGCCGCGAATACTGGCCCAGCTTCTTCGACACACTGGCCGCGCAGCTAAAGCCCGGTGGCAAGGCCTGCGTGCAGAGCATCGTGATACGAGACGACCTGTTCGAGCGCTATGTCCACTCGACCGACTTCATCCAGCAGTACATCTTCCCCGGTGGGCTGCTGCCGAGCCCGAGCGAATTCCGCAAGGCAGCCGCCCACGCCGGACTGCGGGTGGTCAACGAACTGGAGTTCGGCCTCGACTACGCCGAGACCCTGCTGCGCTGGCGACAGCGTTTCCTGAGCCAGGAAGGCCCGGTACGGCAGCTCGGCTTCGACAGCCGCTTCATGCGCATCTGGGAGTTCTACCTCGCCTACTGCGAGGCCGCGTTCACGATGGGCAACACCAACGTCATGCAGTTCACGCTGCAGCGCGACTGAGATGAGCGAGCGCCCATCCATCAATCGCCGGCGTCGATCGCTGCTGGCAATGCCATTGGCGTGCGGCAGCCTCACTGTCAGCGCGGCCGCGCTGGCACGCTCGGCACCACCGCCACCGGCCGAGGTGCGCAGCGAGGTGCCCGGTGCGCAGCTGCTGGGCAGCGGACGATTGACCTATTACCTTTTCCACGTCTACGACGCGCGGCTGTGGGCCGGGCCGGGCTTCGACGCGGCGCGCTTCGAGCTGTCACCGCTCGCGCTCGAACTCGACTATGCGCGCGGCTTCGACAACACCGACATCGCCGAACGCTCGATCGAGGAAATGCGGCGCAGCGGCACCATCCCGCAAGAGAAGGCGGCCCGCTGGGTAGAGGCAATGAAACAAGCCTTCCCCAACATCGCCGAGGGCGATCGAACCACTGGCGTGCAGATACCCGGCGTGGCCACACGCTACTTCGTCAATGGCAAATTCACCGGCGAGATCCGCGACGCCGAATTCACCCGGCTGTTCTTCGGCATCTGGCTGTCGGCCCGCACCTCCGAGCCCCGACTGCGCGAGGCGCTGCTGGCGGGCGCCCCGAAAGGCTCCTGACGGGAACCGCATGCCGTGACCGCGCATGCCGCAGCCCGCCCTCCCGAGGCCGCCACTGTCGACCCGGATGCGTTCCCGGCGAGCGCAAGCGATCTCGCAACGGTGCGTTGGCGACAGGGCGTGCGCTACGGCGCGCTCGGCCTGCCGCTGGCCTTCGTCGCGTTGCCGCTGTACGTGGTGCTGCCCAACCATTACGCCACCGAATTCGGCATTCCGCTGGCCACGCTGGGTGCGTTGCTGCTGGGCGCGCGAGCGCTCGATGCCGTCGCCGACCCATTGATCGGCCGGGCCGCCGACGGATGGCTCGCCCGCGGCGGGCGGCGGGCCTGGTGGGTGATCCTGATGGCGGGAGTCGTGCTCGCAGCCGGCTTCGCCGCACTGTTCTTTCCGCAGGTCCAAGGCGAATCGGCCTTGCTGGTGTGGTGCGCCCTCACGCTGGCAGTGACCTACCTCGGCTACAGCGTCGTCACGGTCGTGCACCATTCGTGGGGCGCGCGGCTCGGTGGCGATGCGCCACAGCGAGCGCGCATCGTCGCCTGGCGCGAAGGCCTGGCGCTGATCGGCGTGCTCATCGCGAGCGTGCTGCCGTCGCTGGCCGGGCTGGCGGTGACGACTGCGGTGTTCGCGCTGGTGCTGGCGATCGGCGTGCTGTGCTTGCGCACGGCGCCGACACCGG
>JANXTP010000323.1 GCA_025352345.1 Burkholderiales bacterium
CAGGCCGGTCATGAAGATGATCGGGATGTGCGCCGTGTCGGGGTGGGCCTTGAGCTGGCGCGCCACCTCGAAGCCGTCCATGCCCGGCATGACCGCGTCGAGCAGCACGATGTCGGGGAGGGCCTGCGCCGCGCGCTGCAAGGCGCTCGCGCCGTTGATCGCAACGAGCACGGTGTAGCCGGCTTCGTCGAGCGCGTCGTGCAGCACCGACAGGTTGTCGGGCACGTCGTCGACGATCAGCACCACGTCGGCGATGCTGCGGTTCAGCGGGTTCAGCGCCTCAGGCAGCATCCTGCGCCTTGCGGATCACGCCGGTCATCGCGTCGAGCTGGAACTGCTGCGCGAGCTGGCGCATGTGGTGGACGAACGGCGCCGTGCCCGGGTCGTTGGCCGCGATCTCGTCGAGCTGCTTGACGATGCCGCGGAAGTAGCCCAGGTCGATCATCTCCTGCAAGCCGCGCAGCCTTTCGGGCGACGGCAGCACCATCGGCGCGATGGCCGCGGCCACCGTCGCCATCACAGCACCCGACGTGGCGCGCTGCGGTACCTCGATCCACTGCAGCGCCAGCACGCGGCCCAGCCAATCCAGCAGCTCGGCCTTGCGCACCGGCTTCAGGATGAAATCCTCGGCCGGAATGCCCACGACGTTGTCGGCGCCCTTCTCGAAGGCATTGGCCGACACGATCGCCACCGGCGCGTCGCTGAGCTGTTCGGCGCGGATGCGGCGGATCGTTTCCCAGCCGTCGATGCCCGGCATCGCCAGGTCCATCAGGATCGCGTCGGGGCTGAAGTCGCGCAGAAAATCGAGACAGTCCTGGCCCGACGCCGCCTGCCGCAGCTCGAAGCCCAGCGGCTCCAGCACGTTGCACAGCAGCTCGCGGTCGATCTCCTCGTTGTCGACCACCAGCAACCGGCGGCGGGCACCCAGGTAGCCGATGCGCTGTGTGCGCGGCAGGTCGATGCCATCGGCCACCTCGGCGCGCACCTCGGGCAGAAACAGCCGGATGCGGAACACCGTGCCCGTGCGCGGCACCGGTCCGGCCACGCTGCCCACCGTCATCTCGCCACCCATCACGTCGGTGAGCATCTTGCTGATGGTCAGGCCCAGGCCGGTGCTGCCGACCGAGGCGCCCGAGTCACCGCCGCCGATCGCCGAGCCGCGCGCGAAGGGCTCGAAGATCTGCCCCAGCTCATCGGGCGCGATGCCCGGGCCGGTGTCCTCGATCTCGAACAGCGCCATCTCACGCGCATGGCTGACACGAAAGACCACGCGGCCCTGCGAGGTGAACTTCACCGCATTGCCCAGCACGTTGATCAGGATCTGGCGCAGGCGTTTCTCGTCGGTGCGCACCAGCTCGGGCACGCTGTCGGCCACCGCATGCAGGAACTCGATGCCCTTGCCGGCCGCCTGCAAGGCAAACAGGCTGGTCATCTCCTGCAAGCAATCTCGCAGCCGCATCGGCTTGACCTCCAGCGCGAAGCGGCCGCTTTCGATGCGCGCGATATCGAGCGTGCCCTCGATCAGCGACAGCAGGTGGTCGCCACCGCGCCGGATCACGCTGACCGCCTGCTTGCGGTGGGCGGGGATCGAATCGTCTTCGTCCAGCAGCTGCGCGTAGCCGATGATGCTGTTGAGCGGCGTGCGCAGCTCGTGGCTGATGGTGGTGATGTAGCGGCTCTTCGCCTGGTTGGCGGTGTCGGCCAGCCGCTTGGCCTCTTGAAGTGCCTCGTCGGTGCGGCGGTGCGAGGCGATCTCATCTCGCAGCACCCCGGTCTGCTCGTTCAGCGCGTGCGTCTGGCGGTTGCTTTCCTCTTGTGCGACCTGGCGGCTCTTGTGCGTCAGCACCAGCCACCAGCCGACGATCGCGGTGACGACGATCAGCCCGGCATAGGCCTTGAAGAAACCCATGCCGAGCGCAGTGGCGAGCTTGGCGTCTGGCGTGTCGAAGGTGGTCAGCTGCTGGCGGTAGATCATCCAGAACAGCAGCGCCAGCAGCGGCGCAATCGCCGACATCAGCAGCAGGTAGCGCCCGAGCTCGGTGTTGAGACGCGCCCAGGCACTGCGGGGCAACAGCTTGCGGCCGACCGCCTGCCACTGCGCCGACCAGCTCGCCTGCGGCTTGCACATGTCGTTGCAGCGCGCATCGAGCGAGCAGCACAGCGAGCAGATCGAGCCGAGGTAGGCCGGGCAGTAAGCCATGTCCTCGCTCTCGTAATCGCGCTCGCACACCGTGCATTTAGTGAGCCCCCCAGTCGCTGCGCTCCTGCCCCCGGGGGGCGCCGCCTGGTGGACCGGCAGAGCCGGATCCACGGGCGTGGCTTGATCCTTTGGGCGAGAGGTGCGAGCGAGGTAGTACTTGCCTCGGGTGTACCACGCGATCAGCGGTGCCGTGACGAAGGCAGTGACCAGTGCAATGACCGCCGAAAAGGCCTGCGCCATCGGCCCCATCAGGCCAAGGTAGGCGCTGATCGACAGAACCGAGGCCAGGCCCATCGCGCCAACGCCGACCGGGTTGATGTCATAGAGGTGCGCCCGCTTGAACTCGATGCCCTTCGGGCTCAGCCCGAGCGGCTTGTTGATGACCAGATCGGCCACCACCGCCATGATCCAGCTGATCGCAATGTTCGAGTACAGGCCCAGCACCTGGCCCAGCGCCTGGAACACGTTGAGCTCCATCAGCATCAGAGCGATCACGGTGTTGAACACCATCCACACCACGCGCCCCGGGTGGCTGTGCGTCAGCCGAGCGAAGAAGTTCGACCACGCGAGCGAGCCCGCATAGGCATTGGTGACATTGATCTTCAGCTGTGACACCACCACCAGCAGCGCGGTGGCGGCAATCGCCCAGGTCTGCGGGTGGAACACCTGGTTGGCAAACACGCTTTCATACGCCACCAGGTACATCTGGTTCGGGTCGACCGCACGCTCGACCGGCACCGCATGGCTGATCGCCAGGTACGCCAGCAGCGCGCCGCCCAGCATCTTCAGCACGCCCGGCACCACCCAGCCCGGCCCGCCGATCAGCATGCCGGCCCACCAGCGCCGGCGCCTGGCGTGAGTGCGTTCGGGCATGAAGCGAAGATAGTCCGCCTGCTCGCCCATCTGCGTGATCAGCGCGATGCCCACCGTCATCGCGGCGCCGAACAAGGCCAGGTCGAATCGGCCGCCCTGCCCGTCGGCGCCGGCATAGCGCGACAGCTCGTCGATCAGGCCTGGGTTGCGGTGGAACACATAGACATAGGGCACGACCATCAGCACCCCCCACAGCGGCTGCGTCCACACCTGCAGCCGGCTGATGACGGTGACGCCGTGCGTCACCAGCGGGATGACCGCCAGCGCGCAGATCAGGTAGCCCCAGGCGGGCGGGATGTCGAACGCGAGCTCCAGCGCGTAGGCCATGATCGCCGCCTCGAGCGCGAAGAAGATGAAGGTGAAGCTCGCGTAGATCAGCGAGGTGACGGTCGAGCCGATGTAGCCGAAGCCAGCGCCGCGCGTCAGCAAATCCATGTCGACGCCGTAGCGCGCGGCGTAATGGCTGATCGGCAGCCCGGCCAAAAAGATGATCAGCCCGGTCGCGAGGATGGCCCAGAACGCGTTGATGAAACCGTACTCGACCAGCAGCGTGGCCCCCACCGCTTCGAGCACCAGGAACGACGATGCACCAAACGCGGTGTTGGCCACCCGCAGTTCCGACCACTTGCGGAAGCTGCGCGGCGTGAAGCGCAGCGCGTAGTCCTCCATCGTCTCGCGCGCGACCCAGCTGTTGTAGTCACGACGCACCTTGACGACGCGCTGCACCGCGTCGCCGCGCGCACGGTCCGGCACCGACACGATGGCAGGCCCCAGCGGGGGCTGATACGCGAGGGCTTGCTGGGCTGAGGGGTCGGCGGTCGCCATGCGGGAATCTGTAGGCAAGGCCCGGGCCAGCTGGATGCTCCGGGGGCGTGCGCTTGAGGTGCCCGCAACTGTCGGCCTGGAGCTATGTCGGCTCCACTGCAGAGCGAACGCCACGGCAAGTCCTCAGCGGTCAGGCCGCTTGCGGTAACGCTGCCTCCGACATTAACTACATGAATCCGCACCTCATTTCAGTGCCGGAGGCTCTGGCTCAATGGTGCGGGCCTCGCTGATCTGGACATACGAAGCCGGCGGCGAGAGGCTCCCGCTCGGCCCGCACGCATCAAGGCATGAGCTGACCGCGGATCTCGCCGCCCTTGTGGGCATCGCTGTGCACATTCACATACAACTCGCCCGCCTTGTAGCTGGTGAGTTGCTCGGCGGTCAGCTTGGCCGCGGGGGGCACCATCCAACTACCGTCTGCCCCCTTGGCCAGCGGCACGATCACGCCGCCGTTTTTGCCAACCGCACCCAGGTGGATATGCGCCATCGTGCCTTCGATGGCCGTCGTCTTGACGCTGCCGGTGACACTGCCGTCGGCGGCAATAGCAATCATCGATTCACCGGTCGCCGAGGTGCTAACAGGCGGCACCTCGCTGGCGCCGGTCAGTTTCGCATCAGCCGCCAGCGCAAGCGCGCCGGACAGCGTCAGGGCGATCGCCGCGGTCGCGGCGGCAACGGAATGTGAGCGTCGGTCATCAAAGATCATAGGGGTATCCAATTTGAAGAAGAAGGGGCGTACGGAAGCCCAGAACGCTGATGATCTTCTAGTGCATCCATGACCCACATCAGACAGCAAATAGCAGGGATCAAAGAAGGGTTTCAGCTGCGTAGCGCCGAAACCTCACCTGACATCACGGCGGCTCGATGCTGACCGCGTCGTCATGCGCCCCCCTTGCTCACGACACGCCGTCGATCTTCAACGCTTCAAACTTGGTCTTGTGTCGACGCATCAACAGATACACCGCCGGCACCACGAACATCGACAGCAGCGGTGCGGTGACCATGCCGCCGACCATCGGTGCAGCGATGCGCTGCATCACCTCGCTGCCGGTGCCGCCGCCGAACATGATGGGCACCAGGCCGGCGAGGATCACCGCCACCGTCATTGCCTTCGGCCGCACGCGCAGCACGGCGCCATCGCGGATCGCATCGAGCAGCTCGGCCTCACGGCCCTGCCCTGCTGCTTGCGCTGTCGCCAGCCGCGCCTCCCACGCCTGCTTCAGGTACAGCAGCATGATCACGCCAAACTCGGCCGCCACGCCGGCCAGCGCGATGAAGCCGATGGCGCCGGCCACGCTCAGGTTGTAGCCCAGTGCATACAACAGCCAGAAGCCGCCGACCAGCGCGAACGGCAGCGTTGCGAGGATCAGCAGCGCTTCATCAAAACGCTTGAACAGCAGGTACAGCAGCACGAAGATGATGCCCAGCGTGAACGGCACCACCACCTTCAGCTTCGCGGTCGCTCGCTCCAGAAATTCGAACTGGCCGGACCACGAGACCGAGTAGCCGGGGGCCAGCTTCACGCTCTGTGCCACCGCGCGCTGCATGTCCTGCACGGCCGATTTCAGGTCGCGTCCGCGGATGTCGACGTAGACGAAGCCGGCAAGCCGCGCGTTCTCGCTGCGCAGCATCGGCGGGCCGTCGGTGATCCGCAGCTCGGCCACATCGCCCAGCACGATGCGCGCGCCGCGCTCGGTGATGATGGGCAGGTGCCGCAGCTTGTCGACCGAGTCGCGCGTTTCACGTGGATACCGCACATTGATCGGAAAGCGCTGCAGGCCTTCGACCGTCTCGCCCACGTTGTCGCCGCCCACCGCAGTGCTGATCACCGATTGCACATCGCTGATGTTCATGCCGAAGCGCGCGGCCGCATCGCGGTTGATCGTCACATCGACATAGCGCCCGCCGGAAAGCCGTTCGGCCAGAGCGCTGCTGACGCCGGGCACGCCCTTCACCGCGCGCTCGATCTCGCCGGCGATGCGGTCGATCTCGGCCAGGTCGGTGCCGGCGACCTTGATGCCGACGGGGCTCTTGATGCCTGTGGCCAGCATGTCGATGCGGTTGCGGATCGGCGGTACCCAGATGTTCGACAGGCCCGGCACCTGCACCAGCCGGTCGAGTTCTTCGACGAGCTTGTCGCTCGTCATGCCGGCGCGCCACTCGCTTTTCGGCTTGAACTGGATGGTGGTCTCGAACATCTCCATCGGTGCCGGGTCGGTGGCGGTTTCGGCGCGGCCGGCCTTGCCGTAGACCGACTCGACTTCGGGCAGCGTGCGGATCAAGCGATCGGTCTGCTGCAGCAGCTGCGACGCCTTGCCGGCCGACAAACTCGGCAGTGCGGTCGGCATGTAGAGCAGGTCGCCCTCGTCGAGCGGCGGCATGAACTCGCCGCCGATCTTGGCGATCGGCCAGGCGGTGCTGGCAAGCGCCAGCGCCGCGATGAACAAGGTGAGCTTCGGCCACGCCAGCACCGCGTCGAGCAGCGGCCGGTAGATCGCGATCAACGCGCGGTTCAGCGGATTACGGTGCTCGTCGGGAATGCGGCCGCGGATCAGGTAGCCCATCAGCACCGGCACCAGCGTGACGGCCAGGCCTGCTGCCGCAGCCATCGCGTAGCTCTTGGTGAAAGCCATCGGCGAGAACAGCCGGCCCTCCTGTGCTTCGAGCGTGAAGACCGGGATGAAGCTCAAGGTGATGATCAGCAGCGAGAAGAACAGGGCTGGGCCGACTTCGACCGCCGCGTCGCCGATCACGCGCCATTGAGTGTCGCCTTCCAGCTTCTGATCCGGGTTCGCGCGATGCCAAGCCTCGATGTGCTTGTGCGCGTTCTCGATCATCACCACCGCGGCATCGACCATCGCGCCGATCGCGATCGCGATGCCGCCGAGCGACATCACGTTGGCATTGACGCCCTGGTAGTGCATCACGATGAAGCTGGCCAGGATGCCCAGCGGCAGCGTGACGATCGCCACGAACGCCGAGCGCAGGTGGAACAGGAACAGCACGCACACCAGCGCCACGACGACGAATTCCTCGACCAGCTTGTGGCTCAGGTTGTCGACCGCGCGTTCGATCAGGCCGGAGCGGTCGTAGGTCGATACGATCTCTACGCCCGCAGGCAGGCTGGCCTGCAACGACGCGATCTTGGCTTTGACTGCTGCAATCGTCTCCAGCGCGTTCTTGCCGGATCGCATCACGATCACGCCGCCGGTGGCCTCGCCTTCGCCGTCGAGTTCGCCGATGCCGCGCCGCATCTCAGGGCCGATCTGGATAAGCGCCACGTCGCCGAGCCGCACGCTGGTGCCGGCGTTGGTGCTGGCGAGCGGGATCTTGCGGAAGTCGTCCAGCGAGGCCAGCAGCCCCGATGCGCGCACCACGTACTCGGCCTCGCCGAGCTCCAGCACCGAACCACCCGCCTCCTGGTTCGCGTTGCGGATGGCCTCGATCACCTTCGTGTGCGGAATGGCGTAGGCGGCCAGCTTGTCGGGGTCGAGCAGCACCTGGTACTGCCGTACCATGCCGCCGACGGATGCGACCTCGGCGACGTTCGGCACCGTCTTCAGCTCGTACTTCAGGAACCAGTCCTGCAGCGCACGCAACTGGCCCGCGTCCATCTTGCCGCTGCGATCGACCAGCGCGTATTGATAGATCCAGCCGACTCCCGTCGCATCGGGCCCGAGCGCCGGCTTGGCAGCGGCAGGCAATCGCGACTGCACCTGGTTCAGGTATTCGAGCACCCGCGAGCGCGCCCAGTACGGGTCGGTGCCATCGTCGAACAGCACATAGACGAAGCTGTCGCCGAAGAACGAGTAGCCGCGAACGACCTTGGCCCCGGGCACTGACAGCATCGTCGTCGTCAGCGGATACGTCACCTGGTTCTCGACGATGCGCGGCGCCTGGCCGGGGTACGGCGTGCGGATGATGACCTGCACGTCGGACAGGTCGGGCAGCGCGTCGAGCGGCGTGCGCTGCACCGCCCACACACCCCAGGCCGCAACGATGGCGGTGGCCAGCAGCACCAGGAAGCGGTTGGCAATCGACCAGCGGATCAACCTGGCGATCATCGCTGCGCTCCCGAGGCTGAAGGCGACATCCCCATCATCGGCGCCGACTCGCTGTTCAAGCGCGCCTCGACGCCTTTCAAGCTGGCCTCGGAATCGATCAGAAACTGCGACGACACCACCACCCGCTGGCCGGCTTGCAGGCCGCGCCTGACCTCGGTCTGCCCGCCGCTTTCCAGCCCGGTCTCGACGTCGACCGGCTTGAAGCGGCCATCGGCTTCGGCCAACATCACCACCGCGCGGCGGCCGGTTTGAATGACCGCTTCGGTCGGGATCAGCAAGGCTGTCGCGGCCCGCTCGTCCATCAACTGCATCGTGACGAACAGGCCGGGCACCAGCTGTCCGCCGGGGTTCGCCAACTGCACCCGCGCCTTCAAGGTGCGCGTCGTCGCATTCACCTCGGGCAGCAGCGCCTGCACCGTGCCGCGGAACACCGTGCCGGGCACGCCGGGGCTGCGTGCCTCGACCGGGGTGCCGGGCCGCACCAGCGCCGCCTGACTCTCGGGCAGTTCCGCCAGCGCCCACACGGTGGCCAGGCCGTTGACGCGCGCGAGCGTCATGCCCGGCGTTACCGACATGCCCTCACGCGCGGTCAGTTCGGCAACCACACCGCTGCTCGGCGCCGTCAGCGTGATGCGCGGCTGCACCGCGTTGCCACTGTCCACGCGGGCGATCTGCGCCTCGCTCATGCCCAGCAGACGCATGCGCTGGCGGGTGGCGTCAATCAGCGCGGTGTCAGCAGCGGCGATGCGCTTGACCGACAGGTATTCCTCCTGCGCCGCGACCCAATCCGGCACATAGAGCTCGGCGAACGGCTGGCCTTGTTTCACCGCGTCCAGTGTCGCGCGCACGTACAGCCTTTCGATGTAGCCCGCTGCGCGTGCCTGCACCACCGACTGGTCGCGTTCGTTCCACGCGATGCTGCCGACCGCCGAGACGCGCGGCTGCAGGCGGCCCTCAACGACCTCTGCCGTGCGCACGCCCAGGTTCTGCTGGATGCGCGGGCTGACGCTGACGGTGCCCTGGTCATCGGCATTGGCACCGCTGCTTTTCTCGCCATACACAGGCACCAGCATCATGTCCATGAACGGCGACTTGGCCGGCGCGTCGAAGCGCTTGCCCGGCACCATCGGATCCTGGTAGTACAGGATGGGTTTGCCGTTGGCCGGATCGATCTGACCCGCCTTCAGGCCCTGCTCGATGTGACGCCGGGTGGCGGCTTCGCCGGTGGCGATGCTGCTGCCTGCGTCGTCATCAGCCATCGCCGCTGCTGTAGCAGGCGCTGAGGGCGCCGCGGTGGAAGCCTGATGCATGCCAAGTTGATAGACGGCATAGCCGCCGACGGCGAGTGCGGCCAGCACCGCCACGGCGGTGAGCGATTTGACGGCGGTCTTCATGGTGCGAATCTCACGGCATTGACAGGGGTTGTCGCCTCAGACTGCTCGTCGTTCGGCAACAGGAAATTCAGTTGCGCCCACAGCTGCGCGCGGTCCATCTCGATGCGCAGCCGCTCGATGCGCACATCGAGCTCACTGCGGCGGGCTTCGAACAGCAGGGTCAACGAGCCAGTGCCAGCGCGGTAGGCGCCAAGGACGGCAGCGCTGCGCTGCTCGGCCAGCGGCAGCAGCACCGTGTCGTAGCGGTGCGCACGCTCGTCGTCACTGCGCCACTGCTGCAATATCGTTCGCACCTCGGCCTCGTGTTCGCGCTGCAGGTCGGCGCGTTCGGCGCGGGCGCGCTCGACCTCGGCCATGCGCGCTGCCAGCTCGCGGTCCTGGCGGTTCGCCGGGTCCCACTGCAAGGGCACCGACAGGTTCAGAGACACCTGATTCGAATACGCCGAACCGCGCTGGCTGTAGCTCAGCTCAACAGTCCAGTCGGCCTGCTTGGCTGCACGCGCCAGCGCCACCTCGCTTTCGGCGATCGCTTGCTGCTGCACCGAAGTGGCGATGTTCGGATGGCGCGCCAGGTGCCCAGCCAAGTCGCCCTGCAGCCACGCGGGCAGCACGAAATCAGGGCGCGGGCCCAGCGGCTGCGCCGCGCTGTCGCCGATCCAGCGGGCGAGTCGCGTGGTGGCCACCGCCATCTGGCGATCGGCCTGCGCAATGCGGTCGCGCTGCTGTTCGACCTCGCCGCGCGCCAGGTACACATCAGCCTGCGTGCCCTTGCCGTTGCGGTACAGCGTTTGCGCCGCCTCGGCCTGCTGCTCGGCTTGTGTGAGCTGGGTTTGCAACAGCGCGCGCAGATCGTCTTGCAGTGATCGATCGAGCCAGGCCAGTGCGGTCTCGCGTTGCAGGTCGACCAGCGCCCTGCGCTGCGCAATCAGTGCGGCCTCGACCTCGTGCTGCGCGCGTTCGGTGCGGGCCTGGCGCTTGTCGGCGCGGGTCCATTCCTGCGACACGCCGATCGAGCGCTGGGTGTTCGAATCGCGCGTCAGGCTGAAACGGTCCGGCCGGGTGACCGGCAGGTCATTGACGCCGAAGCTCAGCACCGGATCGGGCCACTGCCCGGCCGCCGGCAGCCGCTCGCGCGCGGCCAGGGTCTGCGCCTGTGCCGCGACGACCCGTTGCGACTGCGTGGTGGCCGCCTGCAGCGCCTGCTCCAGCGACAAGGTCGAGGACAGGCCTTGCGCGCTGAGTGGCAGGCAGACACACGCCACGGCCGACCACAGGCCCATCGGCAGCAGGCCGCGAGGCCTGCGAGAAAAAAGAAAACGCATGACGACTCCTGAAGACACACACCGTGCTCACGGGCACCACGCCCTTGAGCCCGAACGGGCGCTTCAGAAAGTCAAATTCGGTGGCAGCAGTGGAGGATGCTGTGCGGCGGTGGTGGTGCGCGATCGCGGCGGCGCAGCCGCGTCAGCCATGTGAATCCGCCCGCCGACGTGACTGCGGTTGGGCTCAGCACGAACAGCAGCAACGCCACCATCGCGGTGGCGACCGTCACGCCGTGGTCAGCAGCTTGCTGCGACGGATCGGGCTGGCAATGCTGATGGCACAGCGCGGGCTGATCCACATCGGGTGTGGCGGCCATGTCTGCCATGTCGGCGCACGGCATGATTGCGTGCGCGCCGGTTCCGGACTGCGTTGGCGGGCAGACATAAGCCGCCACCGCGACCTGTGCAAACAGGATCGTGGTGATCAGCCAGCCTGACAGCCAACGCAGCAGAGTTCGGTGCTTCAACACGAAGGTGAGGATAGCGCAGCGACGCAGGGTGAGCGTCTCCCGACGCTCGCTTTTCCATGTCTTTATCAGGCCTTCGCGCTCGGCCGCTCGCCAAC
>JANXTP010000355.1 GCA_025352345.1 Burkholderiales bacterium
AAGGCCGCTCCAGCCAAGAAGGCTGCTCCTAAGAAGGTCGCCAAGAAGGCCGCCGCACCTGCAAAGAAGGCCGCTCCCAAGGCCCCTGCAAAGAAGGCTGCTGCGAAAAAGGCGCCCGCTACCCCAGCCCCTGCGGCGGCCAAGCCGGCCGCTCCCGCTGCGAAAACCTCACTCAGCCCTCAGGCTGCGTGGCCGTTTCCGACAGGCACCAAGCCCTGACCCGAAAGTCCGCGCCATGCGGGCTTTCGTCGTCATATCAACCCGGCTTCGGCCGGGTTTTTTTATGGCCGAAAGGACATGCCGGCTCGTTCAAAGCCCGAGCAATGTCCGATCGATGACGTGGTTCTGCCCGCCACGGCAGGCGATCTTCAGTGCACCGATGCGGTTGCCCAGTTCGACGCAGCGGCGCAACGGCCAGCCGCGCTCCAGCCCGTACAGCAAGGCGCCGCGGAAGGCGTCGCCACAACCGGTCGGATCAACCACTTCGCTCGCTGCCACGCCTGCCACATGGGTGCGCTGGCCTTGTTCCCACACATCGCAGCCGTCGGCACCCAGCGTGACGACGACGCCAGCCAGATGCGAGGTTGACAGCGATTCGAGGCTCTCGCCAGTGCGATCGCACAGCATGCGAGCCTCGTAGTCGTTGACGGCGACCCAGCGGGCCTGCGAAACGAAGCGCTTGAGCTCGGTGCCATCGAACATCGGCAGGCCTTGACCTGGATCGAAGACGAACGGGATGCCCGCGGCAGCCAGCTGCGCGGCGTGTTCGAGCATCGCGTCGCGTCCGTCGGGTGCGATGATGGCGATGCGGATGTCGTCGCGCATCGGCACCGGTGTTTGCTGCGCCGACTGCATCGCGCCAGGATGGAACGCAGTGATCTGGTTGTTGCTGCTGTCGGTGATGATGATCGCCTGCGCGGTGAAACTGTCGCCGATGCTGGCGACGTGTTCGGTGCTGGCGCCCCAGGACTGCAGGCGCTGCAGGTATTCGCCACCGTCACTGCCAAGTGCCGCCAGCACCAGTGGTTCGCCGCCGAGCCGGGCGAGGGTGTAGGCGATGTTGCCGGCGCAACCACCGAACTCGCGGCGCAAGGTCGGCACGAGGAAGGACACATTCAGGATGTGCACCTGCTCTGGCAGGATCTGCTCGGCGAAGCGGCCTGGGAAAGTGGTGATGGTGTCAAAGGCGAGAGAGCCGCAGATCAAGGCAGGCATGGGTGTTCCAGTGGGGGCAGTGACAGGGAGAGATCGGCGCAGCTCACGCTGGGCCCATCACGGATAGAAGACCTCGACGGTGTAGCCGCTGACGCGACCCCCGGCGACGCGAAAGCGCAACGACAAGGGCGTGTCCAGCCCGGGGACCAGCTGTGGATCGCCGACGCCGAAGTCGAGTGGCGACAACGACCGCCGCGCGACCAGCTCGCCATCGGAACCGGTCAGGCTCAGGTCCACCGAGGGCATCGCAATGGCCCACTCACCGCGATTGCGCAAGGTGAGGGCCAGCCGCAGGATGTGTGCGTCGCTGTCGGGCGCTGACGCGGCGTCTTCCGGCGTGGGCGCCGGCCCCTGGGCCTGGGTCAGTGCGGTGCTTTCGATGTTCACATCGGCGATGCGTTGCAGCGTGTCGATACGGCAGCGTGCGATGGCGCAAAAGCTCTGCAGCCAAGGCAGGGCCCCCGGATGCTGGGCCGCAATGACCTGCCGGAAATGATGAATCACCTGCGCACCCAGCAGCAGCGACGACACCGCCACCAGGGACCACAGCATCCGACGCACCGGTGGCTGCTGCCAGCGCTCGCTGCGCTGGGCCTGCTGTACGAAGCCGGGCGTGACTTCTGTGGGCGTGTCGTCGAGCGTGGTGGGCGCGACCGCCTCGGCAACGGGAGGCACTGCATCGACCTCATCGGGCACAGCGAAAACGGGTTCGGTCGCCAGCGCCTCCCGCGATGCGTTGTCCTCCAGCGCCTGCTCAACATCGGCGCCTGCATCGGTGTCAGCGTCCATGCGCAAATACGCATCAGCCTGATGCGCATCAGGCACGGCGGGTGACTCCAAATCCGGCAAGGGTGGGTCTACCTCAACCCAGGACTTGGGCTCAGCGTCGTGCGGCTCCGAAGCAAGGCCAGCATCGACCGCCTCGGGTGGGGCTTGCCACGGCGGTGGGGCGTCGGTTTCGAGGTCGAACAGGTTTTCCTGGGCATTGAACACCGCCTGGCAGCGGCCGCAGCGCACCCAACCGTCGGACACCTTCAACTGGTCCTGCACCACCCGGAACATGGTGCCGCAAGCGGTGCAACGGGTGGCCAGATTCATCACGGAATGATGCCACGCAGACTGCGGACAGCGGCCTCAGGCTGGCCGATGCGCGGTCATCAGGATCCAGCCATCTTCCGCATCGCTGACCGCAAGCGTCAGCCACGGCGCATACGCCTCGACCAGCTCATCGGCCTGCCGATCGAGGATGCCGGCCAGCACCAAATCACCACCTGCTTGCACGTGGCCGCACAACAGTGGCGCCAGCAGTTTCAGCGGCGTGGCCAGGATGTTGGCCAGCACCAGCGGATAGGCTCCGCTGGCAAGCTCGGGCAGGCCAGCACGCAAGCCGACGCCATTGGCTGCCGCGTTGTCCTCAGTGGCTTGCACCGCGGCGGGATCGATGTCCACGGCCTCCACGCCCGCCGCACCATGCAGCGCCGCGCCGATCGCCAAGATGCCCGAGCCGCAGCCGTAGTCGAGCACCCGCGACCAATGCACTGCGCGATCTGGTGCCTGGTTCGCGATCCAGCGCAAGCACATCCGAGTCGTCGGGTGGGTGCCGGTGCCGAACGCCATCCCGGGGTCGAGCCGGATCACCTTCAGCGCTTCGGCCGGCGCTTCGTGCCAGCTCGGCACGACCCAGAACGTCGGCGTCACCGGCACCGGGGTGAACTGCGATTGCGTCAGCTGCACCCAATCCTGATCGACCAGTTCGGTGATGGACTGCAATTGCACCGCAGCGGCCCACTCCTGCGCCAGCAGTGTGTCGCTGGCATCCTGTGCTGCGGCTTCATCGTTGAACAGTGCCTTGACGATGGAGCGGTCCCAGCCGCCGCGCGGCGCCGGCATGCCAGGCTCGCCGAACAGCGCGCGCTCGGCATCGGTGTTCGCATCGGCATCTTCCACCGACACCGACAGCGCGCCCAGTTCGTCCATCAGCGCATCGGAGACCGTTTCCGCCTCGTCCTGCGGGCACAACAGCAGCAGCTCGACCATGTCAGTGGGCTGCGATCAGCGCTGCTTGCGATCGCTCATCCACCCTTCGAGGTAGTGGATGTTGGTGCCGCCCTCGATGAACTTCGCATCGGCCATCAGCTCGCGGTGCAAAGGGATGTTGGTCGAGATGCCTTCGATCACCGTCTCCGACAGCGCGATGCGCATGCGCGCCAGCGCCTGATCGCGGGTGTCGCCATGCACGATGATCTTGCCGATCATCGAGTCGTAGTTCGGCGGCACGTAGTAGTTGGTGTACGCATGCGAATCGACCCGCACGCCGGGCCCACCCGGCGGGTGCCAGGTGGTGATGCGGCCGGGCGACGGCGTGAACTTGTACGGGTCTTCAGCGTTGATGCGGCATTCGATCGAATGACCACGGCACTCGATCTGGCGCTGGGTGAACGGCAGCTTTTCCATCGCCGCGACGCGAATCTGCATCTGCACGATGTCGATGCCCGTCACCAGTTCGGTCACCGGGTGCTCCACCTGTACGCGGGTGTTCATCTCGATGAAGAAGAATTCGCCGTTCTCGTACAGGAACTCGAAGGTGCCGGCGCCGCGGTAACCGATCTTTTTGCAGGCGGCGGCACAGCGCTCACCGATGCGCTCGATCACGCGGCGCGGAATGCCCGGTGCCGGTGCCTCCTCGATGATCTTCTGGTGGCGACGCTGCATCGAGCAGTCGCGGTCGCCCAGCCACACCGCATTGCGGTGCTGGTCGGCCAGCACCTGGATCTCGATGTGCCGAGGGTTCTCCAGGAACTTCTCCATGTACACCGAGGGGTTGCCGAACGCGGCACCCGCTTCGGCGCGCGTGGTCTGCACGGCGTGGATCAGCGCGGCTTCGGTGTGCACCACCCGCATACCGCGCCCACCGCCGCCACCGGCGGCCTTGATGATCACCGGGTAGCCGATCGCGCGCGCGGCCTTGACGATCTCGCGCGGATCGTCGCCCAGCGCACCTTCGCCGCCGGGCACGCAGGGCACGCCCGACTTGATCATCGCCTGCTTGGCCGACACCTTGTCGCCCATCATCCGGATGCACTCCGGGGTCGGGCCGATGAAGGTGAACCCGCTGCGCTCGACGCGCTCGGCGAAGTCGGCGTTCTCGGACAGGAAACCGTAGCCGGGGTGGATCGCCTCGGCATCGGTGACCTCGGCGGTCGAGATGATCGCCGGCATGTTGAGGTAACTCAGGTTCGACGCGGCCGGGCCGATGCACACCGCCTCGTCAGCGAGCTTCACGTATTTCGCGTCGCGGTCGGCCTCGGAGTAGACGACGACCGACTGGATGCCGAGTTCGCGGCAGGCACGCTGGATCCGCAGGGCGATTTCGCCTCGATTGGCGATCAGTATTTTCTTGAACATCAATGCGCCCGCGTCACTCGACGATGAACAGCGGTTGGCCGTATTCGACCGCCTGGCCGTTCTCGCACAGGATGCGGGTGATCCGCCCGGAGTGGTCGGCCTCGATCTCGTTCATGATCTTCATCGCCTCGATGATGCAGACTGCCTCGCCTTCCTTGACCTCGGAGCCGATGTCGACCAGCGGCTTGCTGCCGGGGCTGGACGAGCGGTAGAAGGTGCCAACCATCGGAGACTTGACGGTGTGCCCGGTCGCGACGACTTCAGCGGCGATCGTTGCCGGTGGCGGCGTCACCTCGGCCAGCGGGCGGGCGGCTGGCGGCGCGGTCACATAGCTGGGCGCGGCGGCGTGCGGATCGGCCTTGACGATGCGCACCTTGCCATCTGCCTCGGTGATTTCGAGTTCGGAGATGTTCGATTCGGACACCAGATCGATCAGCGTCTTCAGTTTGCGTAGGTCCATGGGGGGGAGGGCTCCAACGGGTGACTGGGGTGTCTGGGTGAGCGGGGCGATGAAGGCGCTGGCGCCGTGGGCGTCGAAGCGCGCGCTTCAACCAATGTGGCGGCGCCCGCGCTCAGCGCTTCAGGGCGTGGGCGAGGGCCAGCCGGTAGCCGTCGGCACCGAGGCCGCAGACCACACCGACGGCCAAGGCCGAAAAATAGGAATGGTGGCGAAAGGCTTCACGCTGGTGGATGTTCGACAGATGCACTTCGATGAAAGGGATCGCCACTGCCGCCAGCGCGTCGCGCAGGCCCACGCTGGTGTGGGTCAGCGCGGCCGGGTTGATGATGATGAACTGCGTGCCATCGTCGCGGGCGGACTGCACCCGGTCGATCAGCGCGCCTTCGTGGTTGCTCTGGAATGACTGCAGCATCGATCCAGCATCCAGCGCCGTTTGGTGCAGATCTGCATCGATCTGCGCCAAAGTGAGCGTACCGTAGACGTCGGGTTCGCGCGTGCCCAACAAATTCAGGTTGGGGCCGTGGAGCACGAGGATTTGCATGGATGAATGTCGGCAGGTTCCGAAAGAACCCGGTCGCAGTGACGCAGCGGGCGGACTTTACGCCAGTTGAAGGCCGTAGTCGTGCGTTTGAACAAAATTGACGCGTCTATCTAAAAGCGGGCTGATTTTGAGTGCCGTTGCAATCAGGTTTGGCCCTTGGCGGCCCAGCGGGTCAGGTCGGCATCGTCCAGTGCGCCCAGTTTGCGGTCGATGACCCTGCCGTCTGCACCCACCACCACGGTGAATGGCAAGGAGCCATTGGCGTTGCCCAGCGTGCGGCTCAGGTCGGTGCCAGCGAGGCCGGCCAGACCGACCGGGAAACCCACCGGCCGCTTCGCCAGGAACTCGCGCACCGGCGTCGGACTGTCGATCGCCAGGCCCAGCACGTGCCAGCCCGCGCCCTGGTGCTGGCGGTAGAAGCCGTCGAGCAGCGGCATTTCCTTGACGCAGGGCGGGCACCAGGTCGCCCAGAAGTTCAGCAGCAGCGGGGCGCTGCGCAGGCTGTCCAGCACCAGTTCGCCCCCCTCGGGCCGCTCGAAGCGCTGCGCCCAGAAATCGGGCCCGAGCTGGGTGCCGCTGTCACCGGTCAGCTGTGTCTTGTGCCAGGACAGGCCAGCACCGGCGGCACCGGCCGCGATCGCCGCCCCACCCAGCACCCATGCACGTCGTTTCATGTCGAGATTTCCATCAAGCGGCGCAGCGCCGTCAGGTCGCCGCGCTGGGTTTGTCCACTGGCGTCGGGCTTGAGCCCGCCGCGCAGGTCGTCATGGTCGAGCACCGTCAGGAACACCGTCACCGTCTCGCCCAGGGCGCGACTCGGGCTGCTGACGCTGAGCAGATCGACCGGCAGGCCGCGCGGGCCGTTGATGCTGCCGATGTCGAAATCGATGCCCTGGTTCAGCATCGAGATCTCGGCGCTCTTCGGGTCGTCGCAGAACAGCTGCAGGTGCACGCTGGACAGCCGCGTGGCGGTGCCGCGCCAGACGGCGCCGGTCAGGTGCGGGCGAAACTCGGCCAGCCGTTCCATCCATTGCGCCGCCACCTCACGCAGCGCCTCCAGCTCGACCGGCTGGCTGTCGGCGCAGAACAGGGCCAGGTAGGCGCGCACCTCGTCTTCGACGGCGTTGTTGTCGGGCATCTCGGCCGAGCGTGTGCTGTGCTTTCCCAACGCGCGCGCGGCCCGCTGCTTGGCGGGGCCGTATTCCATGCCTTCCTCGACCACCAGCCGCGCGGCGGTGGCGGCGATCTCGGCCGTCAGTGCAGAAGACATGTCGTGCAGATTCCGTTCAAGGCACTTCGACCGCACCCATGCGCGCGGCCACTGTGCCGGCCCGTGAGACCACGTAGGCCGAATCGGGGCGCTTCTCGAAACGCTTCGGCGCCGGCAGCATCACCGCGAGCCGCGCCGCCGCCATTGGCGACAGCTGGGCGGCCGACACATGAAAGTAATGGTGCGCAGCCGCCTCGGCGCCGAACAGGCCTTCGCCCCATTCGACACTGTTCAGGTAGATCTCCAGGATGCGGCTTTTGTTCAATATCGCTTCGAGCATGAAGGTGATGATGAACTCCTGCGCCTTGCGTGGCAGGCTGCGTTCCCCCGCCAGAAACAGGTTTTTTGCCAGCTGCTGGGTGATCGTCGAGCCGCCGACGACCTTGGGTTCGACCAGCGGCTTGCTCGGCGGCGCGGCGTTGGGCTTCGCGGCCTGCCGCTCGACCCGCTCGTTGACCTTCGCGACCCGCGCCTCGGCTTTCTGGTTGCGCTCCCAGGCCTTTTCCAGCGCGTCCCATTCGACGCCGCTGTGTTCGACGAAGCCGGCATCTTCCGAGGCGATCACCGCGCGCTTCAGGTTCGGCGAGACCCGTGTGCCGGCGACCCACTGCTGACTCCAGTCGATGCTGTGCTCCTCGACCAGCAGCCGCCAGATTTCGGAGCGCTGGAAACTGGTCGATTGCGGGTCGATGAACCGCATCATCACGATGCGTACCGCAAACACCCCCTGCAGCGCCAGCGTGCACACCACCAGCATTCCGATGAAGCGCAGCAGCGACGACGGTGCGCGCTTCATGATGCTGCCTTGGCGGCCGCTGCATCGGCCAGCCGCCGCTGCAAGGCCGCCAGCACCGGAGCGGTGTCGGGCCGCACACCGCGCCAGACGAAGAAGGCTTCGGCCGCCTGCTCGACCAGCATGCCCAGCCCGTCGCGCCCGCGGGCGCCGTGTGATTCGGCCCAGGCGAGGTAGGGGCGGGCTGCAGCGCCGTACATCATGTCGAGCGCCAAGGTGCCTGCGCGCAGCACGCTGGCGGGCACCGGCGGTGCACTCGCCTGCAGGCTGCTGGCGCTGGCGTTGACGACGACATCGAAGCCGGTGCCCGGTTGCTGCAGCGGCGCGACATTCAGCGCGACGCCGTGTGCCGCGGCCCACTCGCTGTGTCTGGCGACCAATGCCTGCGCCTTGTCTGCCGTGCGATTGCACAGCACCAGCGCGGCCGGCTGCGCGGCGATCAATGGCCCCAGCGCACCGGCTGCGGCACCCCCAGCGCCGATCAGCAGCACACGCTGCCTGGCCAGCGGCGCGGCCGCGTTGTGTTCGATGTCGCGCACCAGGCCGACGCCATCGGTGTTGTCGGCCAGCCAGCCGCCGCGGGCCGCGGGCTCGAAACTCAGCACGTTGGCCGCCTGCGCCAGGATCGCACGTTCGGTGTGCCGCGCGCCGAGCCGAAAGGCCTCGAACTTGAACGGCACGGTGATGTTGCAGCCGCGTGCCGGTCCGCCGACAGGGCCTGCGGGTGCCGCATCGAACTCGCCAAGCTCACCGCCAGTTGAGGCGGCGAACGCTTGCACCTGCCGGACGAACCCCCCTTCGTCATCGACCGGGCACAGCAGCCGGCCGTAGCGCAGCGCCTGCCCTGTGGCCTGCGCGAACATCGCGTGGATGAATGGTGATTGGCTGTGCGCAACGGGATTCCCGGCGACCAGGTAATGGTCCAAGGGCATCGGTATCGCTGCACTCATCGTGCCGGCCCGAGCGGCGTGGTTTCCAGGCCATCCTCACGGGTGAAGCGGAAGCGTGAGGTCACGACCAGCTGATCGGCCTGAGCGCGCATCTTCGCGTTGAACGGGCCGAATGGCGCGGCGGCCTGAACAATCGCCACCGCCTGCCGGTCGAGCACGCGCGAGGTCGAAGCGCGCACGATCTCGGTCTCGATGACGTTCCCGGCGGCATCGATCGTCACGTTCATCGTCAACTCGCCGTACAGCTTCTGGCCACCTTGCTCGGGGAAATTGCGCGTGCCGCGCTCCTCGATCTTGCGCCGCAGCTGGTCGTAGTACTGCGCATACGCTGCTTCCTTCGTGGCCGGACTGATGTAGCGCTTCTTCGGCCGGGCGTTCGTGTCGTTGACGCGCTTCTCGATCTCGGCCAGCAGCTGCACCAGCCGCCGCCGCCGCTCTTCCTGCGCGCGTTCCTCGGGCGAGCCCTCGTCGGCACGGTCCCGGGGCTCGGGCAGGGTCGCCAGCTCCCGGCGCACCTGGGTCAGCAACTGCTGCTGGGTTTCTTGCAGCTGCTCGATCTGCTTGCGTGACTCGTCCTGCGCATCGCCCACCTCGGGCTGCTGCGATGGCAGCAGCGGCGAGGTCGCGCGGCCACGATCGGCTTCGCCGCCACCGGCGAGCGTGGCCTGTGCAATCGCCTGGGCCTTGTCCGGCGCCGCAGTGGAGCGGGCGTTGACCAGCACCACCTCCAAGGGCGTGTCCTCGAAGATCCGGTTGAAGCTTTCAGGCGCCACGAAGCGCACCGACAGCAGCACTGCATGCACCGCCGCCGAGACGATCAGCGCGATCTGCAGGGCCGACAGCTTGACCAGCATCGTGTTGTCTGTCGCGCCCGCGGCGGCTCAGGACGATTCCGCCACCGTGACGGCCGCGCCATCGACCGCAGCGTCCTGCATGTCGATTGCCAGCGTCAGCGGGCCGGCGCTGTCGGTGCTGCCGTCGGCCGGGTCGTCGATCTCCGGCGCGTCGTCGGCGGTGGTGGCCGGGTCGTCGATGCGTGCAATTACGTTCGCATGCAGGTCCAGCGTCAGCAGGTCGCTGCCGGTGAGGCGCACCCTCACCCGGGCGTTGCGAGGCAATGAATCGGCGCCCAGCGCGCGGAACACCAGTGGGAGCTCCTCAGCCCGCACCAGACCGTCCTTCATCACCGCGGCATCGAGCTCGGTGATGCCCTCTTGTTCCAGGTGCTTCAGCGTCCAGTAGCGCTCGATCGCCGACTGGAAGCCGTTGTAGGCGCTGTAGGCCGCATCGAAGCCCGAGATGATCGCGAACAGCGCGGTGTCTTTATGTCGGAACGGCGCGACCAGTGCCGCGGTGCGGCCGTGGCGCGCGCAGGCAATGATCTGCCATTGGTTCACCAGGTCGACATAGCGGCGCAGTGGCGATGTGGCCCAGGTGTACTGCGCGACCCCCATGCCGGCATGCGGCGCCGGCTTGGTGCCCATGCGCACCTTGACGCCCGGTGCCATGCTGGCCTGGCTGCGGTAGATTCCGGGCACACCATGCTCGGCGATCCAACCACCCCAGGTGCTGTTGGCCAAGATCATCGCCTCGGCGACGATCAGGTCCAGCGCCGAGCCTCGGGCGCGGGTGCTGATGAGCACCCGTTCATCGCCGCGCGGTTCGTCGCCGGTCTTTCCTTCCAGCTTGAAGTTGTAGTCCGGCCGGTTGAAGTTTTCCGGCTTGCCGCGCACCACTTCGCGGGCCGCTTTCAGGTGCCGCGCCAGCCGGTGCGCGAAGGCCAGTTCGGCGGCGAAGGCGTAGTCGGCCGGGGCGTTGCCGTTCAGCGTCGCTTCGGTGATCACGCTGTCGAGCTGGTCGTGCCGCAGGTTGGCGGCGATCGGTACGCGGTCGATCCGCGTTTCGCTGCCGATGACTTCGAGCGTCACCTCATCCAGTGTCACGTACAGCGACACCGCCGGGCATTCCCGCCCGGCCATCAGCGTGTAGACCTGCACCACCTCGTCGGGCAGCATCGTCAGCTTGTGGCCGGGCATGTAGACGGTGGAGTAGCGGTCGCGCGCCGCCTTGTCGACGGGGCTGTCGGGCGCGATCGCGAGGCCCGGCGCTGCGATGTGTACACCGAACACCACGCGGCCCGTGCCCAGGCCCTGCACCGACAGCGCGTCGTCGATCTCGGTCGTCTGCGAATCGTCGATCGAGAAGGCCTGCACCGCCGCCAGCGGCAACACTTCCTTGATCGCCGGTGCGGCCAGCGCAGGGAAACCAGTGCCTTTCGGAAAGTACTCGAACAGGAAGCGCTTCCAGTGGAACTGGTACGGTGAATCGATGGCGCCTGCGGTGGTCAGCAGATCGAGCGGGGGCTTCTGCGCGCGCTTCGCTCCCTCGACCACAGCCTTGTATTCGGGCCCGTTCTTGTCGGGCTTGAACAGGATCTTGTAGAGCTGCTCGCGCACCGGTGCCGGGCACTGGCCGGCCGCCAGCTCGGTGGCCCAGGCGTCGATCTGTGCCAGCTGCTGCTTTTTGCGCTCGATGCCCAGCAGCGCGGCCTTGACGGTTTCCTCGGGCGCTTTCTTGAAGTTGCCCTTGCCGAGGCGGCGGAAGTAGTGCGGCGCCTCGAACAGCTTGAACAGCGCTGCCGCCTGATGGGTCAGGCTGGCCTTGGCGTCGAAGTAGTCACGCGCCAGGTCGGCGAAGCCGAATTCCTGCTCGGGGGCGAATTCCCAGGCCAGGTCGAGGTCAATCTCGCGGGCCAGCGCCTGCGCCTCTGCGATCAACTCGGTGGGTTGGGGCTTGTCGAATTTCAGCAGCACGTTGGCGGCCTTCACCTTGACACGCTTGCCCGAGTCCAGCTCGATCTGCAGCGAGCTGTCGGCTTCGGACATCACGCGTCCGGCGTAGAATTTTCCAGCGTCTTCATAGAGTGCATACATACGCGGCGGATTGTCACCGATGCGTCTCGCACAGGCGGGACAAGGCCGGGGCACTACAGTGGCGGTGTAGCGCCACAGGAGCACGCCATGGTCAAGAAAACCCCATCTGCCGCCAATTCGCCATTCGAGGCCGCCGCCGGCCTGTTCGACAGTGCGCTGGCCGGCCACGTGAAGGAGTCGGCGCAGCAGATCTGGCTGGCTGGCCTCGGGGCGTTCTCGAAGGCGCAGGAAGAGGGCGGCCGGGTGTTCGAGGCCCTGGTGCAGGAAGGTGTGACGCTGCAGCGCAAGACGCAGACGGTGGCCGAGGACAAGCTGGGCGCGGTGTCGGCCCGGGTGAATGCGCGGATGGCCGAGGTCGGTCAGAAGGTCGAGGAGGTCTCCACCAAAGCCACCGGCCAGTGGGACCGGCTGGAAACCATCTTCGAGCAGCGGGTGGCCAAGGCGCTGGCCCAGCTGGGCGTGCCGCGTGCGAGCGAGGTGCAGGCGCTGACCGAGCAGGTCGAGCGGCTTCGTGCGCAGGTCGCTGCGCTGAAGGCGACCGCCTCACGGCCTGCGCGCAAGAAGCCGGCAACGCGTGGCGCGGCAGTGCGTGGTGCGAAAGCACCAGCGGCCGTCGCACCGACACGCCGGACACCCAAGCCGTGATCGTTCAGACCGCTCCCGGAAAGAACCACAGCAACGCCGTTGTCATCGTCACATAGCGGGCGAATTTGCCGATCGCCATGTACAGCACGCAGGGCCAGAACGGCAGCTTGAGCCAACCTGCCACCGCGCACAGCGGGTCGCCGACCGCCGGCAGCCACGACAGCAGGCAGGCTTTCGCGCCGTAGCTTTCCAGCCAGCGTGAAGCGCGTTGATGGGCGGGCGTGGTCTGCGCTGGCTCGGCGCTGCCGCTGGCCTCTGCGTGCGCTTGGCGCCGCGCTGCCACTGCGTGGTACGCCCGACCGGCGCCCAACCCCATCCACCAGGTGACCGCGCCGCCCAGCGTGTTTCCGACCGTGGCCACCAGCACCGCAGGCCAGAACAGGCCCGGGTTCAGCGTCACCAGCCCGAACACCGCCGGCTCCGAGCCCAGCGGCAGCAGCGTGGCCGAAACGAAGGCCACGACGAACAGCGTGCTCAACCCGAACTTCGGCAAGGCGAGCGCTGTCATCAGCGACGCCAGCAAGGACTCGATCCAGGCTTCCATCGGCATGATTATCGAGACGCGAAAACCCGCCTCTTCTCTCCCGGATGCACAGCTATACTTTGCCTCCTTTTTGAGCACACCGGCCCCGCCACACGCATGAACATCGGCCACATCGAGTTGACAAACGGCCTGTTTGTCGCACCGATGGCAGGGGTCACCGACCGGCCCTTCCGTCAGCTGTGCAAACGTCTGGGCGCCGGTTATGCCGTCAGCGAGATGGTCACGTCCCGCCGTGACCTGTGGCACAGCCTGAAGACCAGTCGCCGCGCCAATCACGATGGCGAGGTGGCGCCCATCTCGGTGCAGATCGCCGGCACCGACCCGCAGATGATGGCCGAGGCCGCTGCCTACAACATCGATCGCGGCGCGCAGATCATCGACATCAACATGGGCTGCCCGGCGAAGAAGGTGTGCAACACCTGGGCCGGCTCGGCGTTGATGCAGGACGAGCCTCTTGCGCTTTCCATCATCCAGGCCGTGGTCGCCGCCTGCGAGCCGCACCGCGTGCCGGTGACGCTGAAGATGCGCACCGGCTGGTGCCACACCGAGCGCAATGCGCTGGCGATCGCGCGCAACGCCGAGTCCGCCGGCATCGCGATGGTGACGGTGCACGGCCGCACCCGCGAGCAGGGCTACACCGGTCACGCTGAGTACGACACCGTCGCCGCCGTGAAGGCCGCGCTGCGCATCCCGGTGGTGGCCAACGGCGACATCGACAGCCCGGAGAAAGCGCGCGAGGTGTTGCGCCATACCGGTGCCGACGCATTGATGATCGGCCGCGCCGCGCAGGGTCGGCCGTGGATTTTCCGCGAGATCGCGCACTTCCTCGCCACTGGCGAGCACCTGCCCGCACCCGAGGTGATGCAAGCCAAGCGCTGGCTGCTCGAACACCTGCACGACCACTACAGCCTGTATGGCGAATTCGCCGGTGTGCGCACCGCACGCAAGCACATCGGCTGGGCGGTGAAGACCTTGCCGGGCGGCGAGGCCTTTCGCAGCGAGATGAACCTGCTCGACACCTGCGACACCCAGGTGCGCGCGGTCAGCGACTGGTTCGATGCACTGGCCGACACCCACACGCTGTGGCCTGCCAAGCCCCATGCCGACGCGGCCAACCAGCCCTTGATTCGACTGAGCGCATGAGCAACAAGAAGCAGATCGAAGAGTGCATCCGTGACGGGCTGGAGGGCTACTTCAGCGACCTGGACGGTGTCGAGCCGGCAGCGATGTACGACATGATCCTGAAGGTGGTCGAGAAGCCGTTGCTCGATGTCGTGATGAAACACGCCGACCAGAACCAGAGCCGTGCTGCCGAGTGGCTGGGCATCAACCGAAACACCTTGCGCCGCAAGCTGGTCGAACACAAATTGATCAAGTGAACCCCGCCGCACCCGAGACCGAGCCATGCATGCACTGATTTCTGTATCCGACAAGACCGGCGTTCTCGAACTCGCGCGCGGCCTCCATGCGCTGGGCATCCGGCTGCTGTCCACCGGCGGCACCGCCAAGCTGCTGGCCGATGGGGGCTTGCCCGTCACCGAGGTGGCTGACCACACCGGCTTCCCCGAGATGCTCGACGGCCGGGTCAAGACGCTGCACCCGAAGATCCACGGCGGCCTGCTCGCGCGCCGCGACCTGCCTGAGCACCGCGCCGCATTGACGGCGCACCAGATCGACACCATTGATTTGCTGATCGTCAACCTGTACCCGTTCGAGGCCACGGTCGCGAAGCCCGGTTGCACGCTGGAAGACGCGATCGAGAACATCGACATCGGCGGCCCGGCGATGGTGCGCAGCGCAGCGAAGAACTGGGAACACGTCGCGGTACTCACCGATGCCTCTCAGTACGCCGGCGTGCTGGCCGAACTGCAGGCCCACGGCGCGGTGCAACGCGCCACGCGCTTTGCGCTGGCGGTGGCCGCCTTCAACCGCATCTCGATCTACGACGCGGCGATCAGCGATCACCTGTCCTCGCTGACGCTGGCCGATGGTGGCGAGCCGTCCCGCGCCGAGTACCCGGCGCAGAGCAATGGCCGCTTCGTCAAGCTGCAGGACCTGCGCTACGGCGAGAACCCGCACCAGAGCGCGGCGTTCTACCGCGACCTGCATCCCTCACCGGGCTCGCTGGTGACCGCGACGCAGCTGCAGGGCAAGGAGCTGTCGTACAACAACATCGCCGATGCGGATGCGGCCTGGGAATGCGTCAAGTCCTTTGGCCCTGACGATGCGTCCGCCGCCTGCGTGATCGTCAAGCACGCCAACCCTTGTGGTGTCGCAGTCGGTTCGACGGCAGGCGACGCCTACGCGCAGGCGTTCAAGACCGACCCGACCTCGGCCTTTGGCGGCATCATCGCCTTCAACGTCGAAGTCGATGCCGACGCGGCCAAGCGCGTCACGACGCAGTTCGTCGAGGTGCTGATCGCGCCGTCGTACACGCCGGATGCGCTGGCGGTGCTGGCCGGCAAGATCAACATGCGGGTGCTGCAGATTCCGCTGGCGGGTGTCGATCGCAATGGTGCCACCGCCTCGTCGCGCGGCCGCAATCTGCAGGACATCAAGCGCGTGGGCTCGGGGCTGCTGATCCAGGGCGCCGACAACCGCGAAATCACGCGCAGCGAGTTGAAAGTGGTGACTACAGTACAGCCGACCGAGGCGCAGTGGCGCGATCTGCTGTTTGCGTGGAAGGTCGCGAAATACGTGAAGAGCAACGCAATCGTGTTCTGCGGCGGTGGCATGACGCTCGGTGTGGGCGCCGGCCAGATGAGCCGCATCGATTCGGCGCGGATCGCCGGCATCAAGGCCGCCAACGCGGGCCTGAGCCTGGTCGGGTCCGCCGTGGCCAGCGACGCGTTCTTCCCGTTTCGCGATGGCCTCGATGTGGTGTGTGAAGCGGGTGCGACCTCGGTGATTCAACCGGGCGGATCGGTGCGGGATGATGAGGTGGTTGCGGCCGCTGATGAGCGGGGCATTGCGATGGTGCTCACGGGCGTGCGGCACTTTCGGCACTGATTTTGCCTAGCGTGGCAGCGCGCCGGGTCCCGCCCCGGCAGGCGGGTTACTTTTTCTGCGGGGCCAGAAAAGTAACCAAAAAGAGGGCCTGAACACCAGCCATTTGAGTGGCTCGCTTCGGCTACACGCCTACTTCAACGGCTCTGGCCCGAGAACATGAACCGGACTACTTCAGTGGTTACCTCGCTCAGTTTCAAACATGCGGTCTCGCTGCGCCTCGACCCTGTCGGGTCCTCGGCTTGGCTTCTTGTGCCAGAGACTCTGCCGGTCGCCTCTTGCCGAAGCGTGGCGGCCAAATGGGCTGGTGTTCAGGCCCTTTGCTTTGGTGACTTTCATTTGGGCCCGCAAATGAAA
>JANXTP010000362.1 GCA_025352345.1 Burkholderiales bacterium
AAGGCCGCGCCGGACGGCTATACCCTGTCGCAGATGTCGGTCGCTGTCTTTCGCCAGCCGCACATGCAAAGGACCGCATTCGATCCCCTGCAGGATTTCAGCTACGTGATCGGCCTAGCGGGTTTTGTCTTCGGCCTCGTCGTGGCGCCCGACTCGCCGATCAAGTCGGCGAAGGAGCTGGTGGAGTTTGCCAACGCAAACCCCGGTAAGTTCAGCTACGCCACGTCGGGCATTGGCATCAGTGGTCACCTCGCCATGGAGGAGTTCGCGCACCGGGCGGGCATCCAGCTGCTACACGTCCCGTACAAGGGCGACACCGACGGCCTGCAGGCAATGCTGGGCGGGCACGTGATGGCCCACAGCTCGGCATCGACCTGGGCACCACATGTCGATGCGGGCAAGGCGCGCCTTCTCATGACATATGGCAGCAAGCGTACGACGCGCTGGCCGGACGTTCAGACCGTGCGCGAGGCCGGCTTTGATTTCTACACCGATTCGCCGTGGGGCATCGCCGGACCGAAGAGCATGGACCCGGCCGTGGTCAAGCAGCTGCACGACGCTTTCCACCGGGGGATGAGCGATCCGCGTGTGATGACTCTGCTTGAGCGATATGACCAGGCTAAGATCCACAAGGACCCCGCGCAGTACACACGGGTCGCGCGCGAGGCCTACCTCCAGGAAAAGGCCACCATCACGCGCCTTGGCCTTGCGGCCAAAACCTGACTCATTTGAGCTGACGCATCCGAAGGAAACACTGCCCCATGTCAGCCAGCCTCGCCCCACCCTCAACCCGATCCGTCCTGACGCCAAGGATGAGATTCCCGTGATCGACCTGGGGCCGTTCCTCGCAGGCGCTCCCGACTCGCTCGAGCGCACCGCGGGACAACTGCGCCATGCGATGGAAAACGTCGGCTTCTACTTCATCGTCAACCACGGTGTGCCGCAGCAGCTGGTCGAGCGCACCTTCCAGGCGGCCCAGCGCTTCCATGCGCAGCCGCTTGAGGGCAAGCTGAAGCTGAAGATCGACGAGAACATTGTGGGCTACCTGCCGATGCAGGGCGCAACCGTGCGTCACTCGGCCATCAACACCAACAACAAGCCCAACCTGAACGAGGCGTTCTTCATCAACCGCCAGCTCACGCCGGAGCACCCGGACGTCGTGGCGAAGAAGCCATTTCGCGTACTGAATCGCTGGCCGGAAGACCTGCCGAGTTTTCGCGAAGACGTGATGGCATACGTGGATGCGATGGAGCAGCTTGGCCGCAAGCTGATGCCGCTCTATGCCATCGCCTCGACCTGCCCGCGAACTATTTCGACGAAGCCTTTTGCGAGCCGACCTATGCGCTTCGCATGTCGCACTATCCCGCGCAGGAGGTTGTTCAGGACAACGAATTCGGCCTGGCCCCGCACACCGACACCAGCTTCATGACGCTGTTGCCCGATAACAAGGTGCCGGGCCTGTCGGTGCGGATGCCCAACGGTAAGTGGGTGGACGCCCCCACGCTGGAGGGGAGTTTTCTGGTGAAGGGCGGCGACCTGCTGCGGCGCTGGAGCAATGACCGATTCCTGGCCACGCCCCCCCGGATCGTGAACCGTTCGGGTCAGGAGCGCTACGCCATCCCGTTCTTCATGGACTGCCACTGCGACTTCCGCATGGAGTGCCTGCCGACCTGCAAAGGCCCGGGCAATCCGCCGCGCCACGAGCCGATCAGCTATCCGGAATACAAGACCTGGTATCGCAACCGCAACTACGACGCGCCGCCCACGGCCGCCTGAAGGGCATCCAGTTGGACATCGACATCGAGGCCCTCGGCGCACGCGACCGCTACAAGCTCATGGCTGGCCTGATCGTGCCGCGGCCCATCGCGCTGGTGACAACCGTCAGTGCAGGGGGCGTCATGAACGCCGCCCCGTTCAGCATGTTCAACATGCTAGGCGAAGACCCGCCGCTAGTGCTGCTGAGCATCAATCGACGCGACGACGAATCGCGCAAGGACACGGCGGTGAACATCCGGCGCACGGGCGAGTTCGTCGTGCACATGACGGACGAGCCGATGGCGCAGAAGATGCACCGATGCGGCGACATCCTTCCGTCGGAGGTGAGCGAGCTGGCACACGCGGGCCTCACGCCGGCGCCCTCGCGCCGCGTGGCGCCGGTGCGAATCGTGGAAGCGCCAGTCGCGCTGGAATGCACCCTCTACGAAACGCTGGAGACCACCAGCCGGGAAATCTTCCTGGGGCAGCTGCGCTGGATGCACGTGCGCGACGGGCTCGTGGACCGCGGCAGCTGGCGCGTGAACCTGGACGCCTACTTGCCGATCGCGCGCATGGGCGGCTGGTCGTACGCGAGCACGCGCGAGCGCTTCGAAATGCGCTGAGGCATGCGTTGGCGAACGCCCTGCCTGCTACGCCAGCCCGAGTGCCTTCACGGTGTCGAAAAAGTTTTGCACAGCCGGGGCGTTCTCTCCCTTGCGGCACACGCAGTAGAGCAGAGCATGCGCAGTGTTTTTCGCGCCGCTCACCGGGCGGTAGACCAACTCGTCGCTCTGGATCTTGCTCACCGACGCCGGCACCAGCGCGACCCCTAACCCCGCCTCGACGAACGCCAGAATGGTGGGCAGCACGCTTTGCTGCGTGATGCGCGGGCGCACGCGCGCGGCGGCAAACATCGCATCGATCCTTTCGCGGAAATAGCGCGAGCCCACGGGGGTGAACCCGATGATATCGACGCCCGCCAGGCGCTGGACCGGCACGATTTTCAATTTCGCCAGCGGATGGTGGCTCGGCAGCGCCAGGACCATGTCCTCCCGCGAGGCGATCACCCGGTCGAGGTCGGAACTGAGCATCGACGACGAAGCTCGCACGAAAGCCACATCCAGCTGGCGAGAATGGAGCGCGTCCAGCAGGTCGCTGGACAGCATCTCGCGCAAGTCCAGCTCGACATTGGGGTGGCGCTTCTTGTAGAGGCGCAGCGCTATTGGGAGCAGCCGGTAGGCGGCGCTGTTGGGAAATCCAAGCACCAGCCGCCCGATTTCTCCGCGGCCCGCGCGCTTCACCTCCTGCGCCGCCGCCTCGGAAGCCGCGAGCAGCTGGCGCGCCCTTTCAAGCAGCACCCGGCCGGCAGCCGTCAGCTGGACGGAACGCGTGGTGCGAACGAGCAGTTCGGCGTCCAGCAATTCTTCGAGCAAGCGAATCTGCTGGGACAAGGGAGGCTGTGTCATGTGCAGCCGCTTAGCTGCTGCGCCGAAATGCAGCTCTTCAGCGACGGCGACGAAGCAGTTCAGGGCACGAAGTGAAAAGTTCATTAGGTCAATTCAGGTATCAATGGTGCCGAAAATCATATTGGACGAATATATCTCCCTTTCGTAGCATGCCGCATGTCATCGCGCTTGCGTCCATGAAAACCGAAGCCCACCTCTTGCCAGCAAGACGCGCTGTCGCGGCGATCGCGCGCGGCGAGCTGAGCGCCGAAAGCTTGATGCGCAGTTGCCTCGAGCGCATTGCCGGCCGCAATCCGGCCGTGCAGGCGTTTCGAGCTTTCGACGAGGAGTCGGCCGTGGCGCGTGCCCGCGCGGCGGATAGGTACGCGCATGGCGCATTGCGCGGCCTGCCATTCGCGGTGAAAGACGTGATCGACACGGCGGAGTTCGAAACCAGCTTCGGCTCCGCGATTCACGCGGGCCGCCGGCCCGACGCCGACGGGGCGTGCGTCGCGATCGCCCGCGCGCAGAATGCCGTTCTGCTAGGCAAGACGGTCACCAGCGAATTCGCGACGCAGACGCCCGGGCCCACCCGCAACCCGCACCAGCTCGAGCATACGCCGGGCGGCACGTCCAGCGGATCGGCCGCGGCCGTGGCCGACGCAA
>JANXTP010000431.1 GCA_025352345.1 Burkholderiales bacterium
CCTGGGTCAGCAGCAGGTTGCCGGCGTCGTACTTTCTGAACACCTCGAAGAACAGGCTGCTCGACGCCTGCAGCTGCTTCGTGCTCTTAGGCGCGCCGGGGTAGCCCGTGAACACCAGGCCGGCCACGCGCGCGATCTCGCGAAAGCGCCGCTGCGCCAGTTCGCCGCTGTTCAGGCTGTGCAGCACGTCGGGCAGCAGATCAGCAGCTTCGAGCAGCCGGCCGTCGAACAGCGGCGCCAGGTCGACCGGTTCGGCGCTCAACAGCTCGAAGCCGTAGTCGTTGACGCTGACACTGAACGTGTTCGGCGCGTCGCGCGCCAACCGCCACGCGAGCAGACTGGCCAGCCCCAGGTGCACATTGCGGCCGGCGAACGGGTACAGGTAGACGTGGTGGCCCTCGCGCGAGGTGAACACCTCGACCAGCAGCGTGTCGGGCGTCGGTAGCCTCGACAACCGCGCCTGCGTCTGCAGCATCGGCAGCGCAGCCAGCATCTCAGGCTCTCCCTCGACGAGGTGGCCGGGCGACCTCGCCGCCACCGCCAGCAGCTCCAGCACCGCGTCGGCCAGCTCGCTGGACAGCGGCATCTTGCCGCCAGCCCAGCTCGGCACCACGCCCTTGTTCTTCGTGGCGCGCTGCACATAGGCGGTCATGTCCTGCGTGCGCAGATATTCGAGCACGCGGCCGGCGAAGACGAAGCAATCGCCCTTGCGCAAGCGCGCGATGAAGCTTTCCTCGATGCTGCCGATGGCGCCACCGCTCAGGTACTTCACCTGCATCGCGGCATCGCTGACGATGGTGCCGATCGCGAGGCGATGGCGCTTCGCGATGCCGCGGTCGGGCACGCGGTAGATGCCGTCGATGTTCTGCACGCGATGGTATTCCGCGTAGGCCGCGAGGCTGCCGCCCTCGCCCTCGACGAAGCCCAGCGCCCAGTCGAATTCGTCGCGGCCGAGATTGCGGTAGGCGTGCGCAGAACACACTTCCTCGAACATCGTGTCGGCAGCGAAGCCCCCTCCGAGGGCCACCGTCACCAGGTGCTGCACCAGAACGTCGAGCGGCTTGTCGGGTGTGGCGCGCTTCTCGATGCGCCCTGCCAGCGCGGCGCGGCGAGCGGCAGCAGCCTCGACCAGTTCGAGCGTGTTCGTCGGCACCAGCGTGACGCGGCTCGGCCGCCCTGGTGCATGGCCGCTGCGGCCGGCGCGCTGCAGCAAGCGCGCCACGCCTTTCGCGCTGCCGATCTGCAGCACCCGCTCGACCGGCAGGAAGTCGACGCCGAGGTCCAGCGACGAGGTGCAGACCACCGCCTTCAGCTGCCCCTGCTTCAGCCCGGCCTCGACCCACTCGCGCACCGCCTTGTCGAGCGAGCCGTGGTGCAGCGCCACGATGCCGGCCCAGTCGGGCCGCTCGCGCAGCAGCAGCTGGTACCAAATCTCGGCCTGCGAACGGGTGTTGGTGAAGACCAGCGTGGTGGCCGCGCTGTCGATCTCGGCGATCACCGGCTGCAGCATCTGCGCGCCAAGGTGGCCACCCCAAGAGAAGCGGCCGGGGTTCTCGGGCAACAAGGTGTCGATCAGCAGCGTCTTCTCAACGCGACCCTGCACGGTCAGGCCTTCGTCGTCACCGACCGTGTTGGTGTGGGTACCTGCGCCGATCAGCACCCGCTTCGCGTCGTCCAGATTGCCCAGCGTCGCGCTCAGCCCCCACACCACCAGCCGTGGGCTCCAGCGCTTCAACCGCGCCAGCGCGAGTTGCACCTGCACGCCGCGCTTGTTGCCCATCAGCTCGTGCCACTCGTCGACGATGACGGTATGCACGCCGGCCAGTTCCTCGGCGGCGCGCTCGCGCGTCAGCATCAGGCAGAGTGATTCGGGCGTGGTGACCAGCGCGGTCGGGAAGCGCCGATCCTGCCGCGCGCGCTCGGCCGACGCGGTGTCGCCGGTGCGCTGACCGACGCTCCAGTGCGGCGCGACCGCGGGCAGGGTCAGCTGCAGCGCGCGCGTGGTGTCGGCGGCGAGGGCGCGCATCGGCGTCAGCCACAGCACGCCGAGCGGCGGGGCCACGGCCCTGGTCGGTGGTGTGATCTCCAGACCACGCAGCAACGCGCCGAACCACACCGCATAGGTCTTACCGCTGCCGGTGGTGGCATGCAGCAGGCCGCTGCGGCCGGCGATCATCCCCGCCCAGACCTCGCGCTGGAACGCGAACGGTTGCCAGCCGCGCGCAGCGAACCAGACCTCGGCCACGCAGGCATCGGGCGAGTGCCCAGTCGCTCTCGCGGTGTCGGTTCCGAGCTTTGACGTCACCGGCTCACACCACCCCGGCCGTCACGATCCAGCCTTCCAGCGGGTCGGCATCGGCCGGTCGGCCGAAGTCAACTTGCCCGCGCGCCCACGCCGCCTGCAGCAGGCACAGCACCGCATCGAGGCGGTCACCTCTGGCATCAGCGACCAGCGCGTCGCGCTGCGCATGGCTCAGGCGCAAGCGCAGCGTGAGCCGCGTCCGGCCCTGCTCCAGCGCGTCGACCAGGTCCTTGCGCGCAATCAGCCGCTCCGGTGTTTGCTTCGCCTTGTCGTCGCTCTTGTACGAGCGGCTGCCGAGCACCTCGCGCGCCAGCAGGCCGGGATAGCCTTCGACCGCGACGCGCGCGGTGTCGCCGTCGTGCAGCCCCGGCAGGTGCACCCCGGCGTCGATCAGCAGCGGCACGCCGGCATGCAGCATGAACGCCACCGGAGGGTTGACCCACTTCATCGATGGCGACGACCCAGCCGGCCCGTCGCAGCCGCGGTGCGCGAACTTGCCGCCGACCGGTCGCGCGTTGCAGAACGCGGCGAAGGTGTCGCGGATCTGCTCGCGCGACAAGGCCGCGTAATGGCGCATCAACGGCAGCCAGTCGGTCGACCAGCCCAGCGTCTCGATCAGCTCGCGCGGCAGGCCGAACGGCAGGTCGAAGGCACCGACCCACTCGCCGGGCGCGTGCAGCCAGGCGCTGAAGTCATCGAAGCAGGGGTGTGAATGGATCGCATCGAGCCGGACGCTGTGGCCGTCGAACGTGCCAAGCGCGACAACGATCGGTTTGCGCTTCGTGGGCCGGCTGGTGAAGTCGATGCCGGCAGCGGCGCCGGGGCCGCCGGCGGGCATCAGAGGTACTGTGGTCACGGCTGCGACTCTAACGACCGCCCGATGTCCCCATCATCAGTTGCGCCACCGCCGCCAAGGCCACGACCTCGGGCGCTTTGCCGTCGATGCCTGGCAAACCGATCGGGCAGATCAGCCGAGCCAGCAGCTCCGGCGCGATGCCGCGCGACTCGAAGTGATGGAGGAAGCGCTGCCGCTTCGTCTGCGAACCGATCAACCCGAGGAAGGCGAAGTCGCCGCGTTTCAGGATGGCCTCGGTGATGAGCAGGTCGAGGTCGTGGCGGTGGGTCAGCACCAGAAAGCGGTCGCCCGGGGCGGCGCGATCGACTTCACCTTCGACCGCATCGACCGACACTTTGCGGATGTGTGCAGGCCAGGGCGCGCTACCGAGCGCGGCCGGGAATTCTTCCTCGCGCTCGTCGATCCAGTCGACGCTGACCGGCAGGTCGACCAGCAGCCGCGCGATCGCGCGGCCCACATGCCCGGCACCATAAAGCTGCAGATGAAACCGCGCTATGTCGGCAGGCCAGGCCGCCAGCGCATCGGCCGTCAGCCTTGAAAAGCCGAGCGTCACCACGCCGCCGCAGCACTGACCCAGCGCCGGGCCCAGCGGGTAGCGAACCTGCTGCGGTGCCCTCGACGCTTCGTGCAGCATCTGCCGCGCCTGCACGATCGCCTTCAACTCCAGGTGCCCACCACCAACCGTGCCCGCAACCACCTCCGCACTGACCAGCATCCGCGCGCCCGCTTCGCGCGGCGTCGAGCCGAGCGTGTCGAGCACATCGACGAGCACGGCTGGTGTGCCCGCAGTCAAGCAACCCGCGGCACAGTCACGCAGCGAATTCATCGGTCATCAACAGCATGGGCGCCTGTATCGCACACGGCCATCAGCGCCCGCAGGATCGCCTCGGGCGTCGCCGGCGCTGTCAGAGGTGGGTCGTTGCGGTGGCCACTTGCGGCCGAGATGGCGTCGCGGATCGCGATGAACACCGAGAACGCCAGCAGCAGCGGTGGCTCGCCGACTGCCTTGCTTCGGTGGATGGTGTCGGCGGCATTCGGCTCGCCATAGAGCTGCACATTGAAGATCGGCGGGGTGTCGTTGGCGGTCGGGATCTTGTAGGTGCTGGGCGCGTGGGTCATCAGCCGGCCGGCGTGTTTCGATCCATCCAGCGGATGCCGCACCAGTTCCTCGCTGGTCAGCCAGCCCATGCCCTGGATGAAGCCGCCCTCGATCTGGCCGATGTCGATGGCGCGGTTCAGCGAGCTGCCGACATCGTGCAGCAGATCGGCACGCAGCAGCCTGCACTCGCCGGTCAGCGTGTCCACCACCACCTCGCTCACCGCCGCGCCACAGCAGAAGTACTGGAACGGGTGGCCCTGCATCGTCTCGCGGTTCCAGTGCAGGCCGGGGGTGGCGTAGTGGCCGTCTGACCAGAGCTGGACGCGAGCGGCGTAGGCCTGCGCGACCAGTTCGGTGAAGGGCAGCGTGTCGCTGCCAACCTGCACCACATCGTCGGCGAAACGCACCTGCGTGGGGTCTGCCCCGCGCAGACTCGCCGCGAGCACTGCCAGCCGGTCGCGGATCTGCCGCGCTGCGTCTTGCGCGGCCTTGCCGTTCAGGTCGCTGCCGGTCGAGGCCGCGGTGGCCGAGGTGTTGGCGACCTTGTTGGTGTCGGTCGCGCTGACGCGCACGCGGTCGAAGCCGATGCCGAGTTCGTGTGCCACCACCTGCGCGACCTTGGTGTTCAGGCCCTGGCCCATCTCGGTGCCACCATGGTTCACCAGCACGCTGCCGTCGGTATACACATGCACCAGCGCGCCGGCCTGGTTCAGGTGCGCCAGGTTGAACGCGATGCCGAATTTCACCGGCGTCAGCGCGAGGCCTTTTTTCAGCACCGGGCTGTGCGCGTTGAACTGCGAAATCTCGGCGCGGCGAGCACGGTAGTCGCTGCTGCGCTCCAGGCGATCGGTGAGTGGCTGCAGGATGTTGTCGGCAATGCGCTGGCCATAAGGCGCCACGTCGCGGTTGCCGGCGCCGTAAAAGTTGGCGCGACGCACATCGAGCGCGTCGATGTGCAATCGACGCGCGATGCTGTCGAGGATCACCTCGATCGCGATCGCTCCCTGCGGACCGCCGAAGCCGCGAAACGCCGTGTTGCTCTGCGTGTTCGTGCGGCAGCTGTAGCCGTGCAGCGCCACCTCGGGCAGCCAGTAGGCGTTGTCGACATGGCACAGCGCACGGGCCATCACCGGGCCCGACAGGTCGGCCGAGTGGCCGGCGTTCGACAGCAGCGTGATCTCAGCGCCGAGCACGCGGCCGGTGTCATCGTGGCCCACCTCGTACTCGATGTGGAAGGCGTGGCGCCGGCCGGTGACCATGAAGTCGTCGTCGCGGTCGAGGCGCAGCTTCACAGGCCGATTCAACCGTCGCGCGGCCAGTGCCGCGATGCAGGCGAACGGCGCCGACTGCGACTCCTTGCCACCGAAGCCGCCACCCATGCGCCGGCACTCGATGCGCACCTGGTGCGCGGCCAATTTCAGCGCCGTGGCGACCACGTGCTGCATCTCGCTCGGGTGCTGGGTCGAGCAGTGCACCAGCAGGCCGTCGGCCTCGGTCGGCAGCGCATAGCTGATCTGCCCTTCCAGGTAGAACTGCTCCTGCCCGCCGACCTCGATGCTGCCGCTCAGCCGGTGCGGTGCAGCATCGATCGTGGTACGGGCGCCCGCGCCGCTGACGCTTCGGCTCAAATGCATAGGCGGGATCACATACTGGCTCAGGGCGTGAGCTTGCTGCATTGTCAGCACGGCTGGCAGCGGTTCGATGGTCATCACGTCGCTGGCCCTCGCCGCAGCGCGGCGGGCGGCATCGCGGGTGTCGGCCACCACCGCGAACACCGGCTGGCCCAGGTAGCGCAAGTCGCCATCGCAGCGGCCGTCGTCGTGAAAGGCGATGGTGGCCAGGATCGGTTCGTCGTGAACGATGGCGCCGCAGTCGTTGGGGCCCGGAAAGTCGGCGCCGGTCAGAACGGCCACCACGCCGGGCATTCCACGCACACGTTCGAGATCGAGCACGGTCAACCGGCCATGCGCTACTGGCGACAAGCCCAGCGCGATGTGCAGCGTGCCGACCAGCTCGGGCAGGTCGTCGGTGTACGGCGCGGCACCGGCGACGTGCAGGTGCGCGGACTCATGAGCGCGCGCGACACCGACGGTGGTGCCATGTGTGCGCGGCATTGGCTCGCTCACGCCGGCGCCTTGGTGACAACCTCTGTGCGCTCTCGATCCATTGGCCGGATGGGCCAGATTCGGGTCGCATGCGCCGGCAGCGGATCGACGGTGCGTGTTTCCAGCCAGAAGCGCTGCAACAGGTTCTGTGCGACCTGCAGCCGATAGGCCGCGCTGGCGCGCAGGTCGGACAGCGGCTGGAAGTCCTGCGCCAGCGCCTGCTGCGCGGCCTGCACTGCCTCTGCATTCCACACCCGACCGAGCAGGGCCACCTCAGCCGCCGCTGCGCGCTTGACGATGGCCGCCATGCCGCCGTAGGCCAACCGCACCGAGCGCACCGTGCCGCCATCGAGATCGATCGTGAACGCGGCGCACAGCGCCGAGATGTCGCAGTCGCATCGCTTGCTGATCTTGTAGGCACGGACGCGTTGACTGGTCGATGGCAACGGCACGACCAGCGCCGCCACGAATTCACCGAGCTGCATGACGTTGCGCATGTAGTCGACGTAGAAATCACACAGCGGCAGCTGGCGAACCGTGTCGCCACGCCGCAGCTCGATCTTGGCGTCGAGCGCCATCAGCACAGGCGCCGCATCGCCGATCGGCGAGCCATTGGCCACGTTGCCGCCCAGCGTGCCGGCATGGCGCACCGGCGGGCCAGCGAAGCGCAGACCGACCTCTGCGAGGTCAGGCCAGTGGGCGGCGAGCGTGCGCCAAGCCGTTTCCAGCGAAACGCCTGCACCGATGCGAAGCTGGCCGTCTGTGGTCTCGATGCGCTTGAGTTCGCCCACGTTGCCGAGGTACAGGATGTCGCCCAGATCGCGGAACTGCTTCGTCACCCACAGGCCGATGTCGGTGGCGCCGGCCAGCATCAGCGCGTCGGGATGCGCGAGGCGCAGCGCGGCCAGATCGGCCAACGTGGTCGGTGCGTAGAAGTGGTCGATGCGCAGCTCTCCGCTGTCGGCACATCGATGCCGGTTGACAGCGCTGCAGTGGAAGGTCTGCGCGTTGCGCATTGACGTCAGCGCTGCAATCACCGGCGCGGTGTCGATCTGCACCGCCGGCAGATCGAACATCCGCTCGCCGGCATCGACGATGGTCCGGTAACCGGTGCAGCGGCACAGGTTTCCCGCGAGACCATCGGCGATCTGCTGGCGGTTCGGCCGGTCGTCTGCCGCACTGTGCCACTCGTACTGCGTGTACAGCGACATCACGAAGCCCGGCGTGCAGAAGCCGCACTGCGAGCCGTGGCACTCGACCATCGCCTGCTGCACCGGGTGCAACGCGCCGCTGGCCATCGCCCGCAGGTCTTCGACGGTGTACAGCGCCTTGCCGTGCAGCGTCGGCAGAAACTGCAGACAGGCATTGACGCTGCGCAGGCTCAGGCCGCGCACGTGGTCGTCAGGTTGGTCGGTGTGATGCGGCAACTCACCGACGACGACAGTGCAAGCGCCACAGTCGCCTTCGTTGCAGCCTTCCTTGGTGCCGGTGCAGCGCGCGTGCTCGCGCAGCCAGTCCAGCACCGACAGCGTGGTGTGGACACCGGCCACTTCGGTGATGGCGCCCCGAAAGAAGAAGCGGATCGGCTGGCTGTTCAAGATGCCTCCCCGCTCAGGCCCATCCGGTCGTGCAGCCGGATCTCGGCGATGCGGTCGATCTGCCGCAGGCATTCGTCGATCTCGACCTGCGGCGTGGACACCAGCCGCTGCCGTAGCGTCGCGATGATCTCGTCACGCGTCAGCCCGCGCGTGGTGGCACCGCGCACCGCCAGCACGAAGGGCCAGCCGAAGCGGGCGCGGTACTCGGCGTTCAGCGCGTGCAAGGTCTGCAGTTCGTCGGGCGAGGCCTGCGTCAGCCCCGAGGTCGCTTGCTCATGCGACGACTCCCGCGTCAGTGTGCCCGACTGCATCGCCCTACCGGCCAGTTCAGGGTGGGCGCGGATCAGTGCCAACTGGGCCTCTAGCGGGGCACAGCGCACGGCATCTGACATCGCGTGCTTCAGCGCAGCGGCACTGTCGAACGGGCGCGCCGCCAGCGCCACCTCGGTCACCCACGGCGAGTGCTCGTACAGGCCGACCAGCATCGCCGCGGCATCTTCAGGCGATGCGGCGTTGACGCGGTCCAGGGTCAGCAGGTCGGTGTTCGACAGGGTCATGGCATGAGTGTCTTCAGCACAACCCGATGATCGCGCGATTGGCCGCCCCTCCGCTGTGCAAAACTCAAGCCCGTTGCGGCGTCACTTCACCAATCTCGCGATGGCCACCCTGAGCACCCACGTGCTGGACACAATGAACGGCTGCCCCGCCGCGGGCATGGCGGTGGCGCTGTACCGCATCGATGACGGTGGCGCGGCGCTGTTGCACCACCACACCACGTTGAACGCCGACGGCCGCTCGCCTGATCTGGCGCAGGCCGCATCGGCGCTGGCCATCGGACGCTACAGGCTGGTGTTCCAGGTCGCTGCGTACTTCCGCGCTCGCGGTGTCGCGCTGCCCGAGCCGCCGTTCCTGGACGAGGTGCCGGTCGATTTCGGCATCGCAGAGCCAGGGTCGCATCATCACGTGCCGCTGCTGGCGACACCGTGGGCGTATTCGACCTACCGTGGGAGTTGAGTCGGGTCGCCTGACCTGAGCGCGGCTGTCAGTGCAGGGCCACACGTGACAAGGGCGGGCTGCCCGACTTGGCACAGCCCGCCCTCACATATTTCCCTAGCTGATGACTGTGCAGCGCTGTCTTACAGCGCTACAGCCATCCCCGCGCCCAATCGATCAAGGGATCAACACGGCACGGCCCTTGATCTTGCCGTGATGCAGATCGAGCAGGGCCTGGTTCGCGTCCTTGAGCTTGTACTCACGCGTGGCCAGATGCACCAAACCACGGTCAGCCAATGCCATCAGCTCGACCAGTTCTGGATACGTACCGACCAGGCAGCCGACGATGTTCTTCTCGGCCGTGATCAGGTCCAGCGCAGGAATATCGATCTTGCCGCCGTAGCCGACGATGTAGTAGCTGCCGGCGTTGGCGGTCATCGCCAGGCCCTTGGCAATGGCATCGCCCTCGCCGACGAAGTCGATCACTGCCTGCGCGCCCTTGCCGCCGGTGAGTGCGAGCACTTGGTCCAGTTCAGTGCCGTCGGCCTTGACCAAATGGTGCGCGCCGCATTCCTTCGCGAGTTGCAGCGCCATGTCACCGCGATCGACAACGATGATCTCGGCTGCACACAACGCGGCCAGCACCTGGATACCGATGTGGCCCAGACCGCCAGCGCCGATCACCACGGCGTACTCGCCTGGCAACAGGTGGCGCGAGGCCTTCTTGGCTGCGCGGTACGCAGTCAGACCGGCGTCTGTGTAAGGGGCGACGTCCTTGGGCGCCAGCGTCTTGGGCAGCTTGATCAGGGTACGCTGACCGGTGCGCAGGTATTCGGCATAGCCACCGTTGGCATTGATGCCAGGGAAGCTGCTTTCCTCGGCCTGCATGTCGGCACCGCGCCGGCAGGCGAGACAGTGACCACTGGTCACCAGCGGGTGGCAAATGACGGCATCGCCGACCTTGACGCCAGTCACAGCCGAGCCAATGGCCTCGACCCAGCCCGCGTTCTCGTGGCCCATGATGTACGGCAGCTTGACGTCGACCTTGCTGCGCCAGATGCCCTCGACCACGTGCAGGTCGGTCCGGCACACGCCAGCTCCGCCGATGCGAACGATGACGTCGGTTGGATTTTCGATCTTCGGGTCGGGCACGTCTTCGTAGTTCACGAAGGAGTCGCCGGTGAGCGTCTCGTTGTACTGGTGCAGTACCGCAGCTTTCATGGATGGTCCTCGGGTAGCTTTTGAGAGGTCGGCAGTGTACTGTCCACACCAGGTCGACGCAACCGGGGGATACCGATCACGTCGCCGTCCGCGCCTCCGTCTCGAATGTTTTAGCCCTCGGGTGAAGTTCTCGACCGCAGCAGTTCGCGAGGGTCCTGAGGACTGTTTCAGCGCCTGAAACTGCGCAGCTGCAACGACGATCTCAATGGCGGCGACATGCTTGTTGGAAACTCGGTTCCCTTGCCGCCGACCCGCGCGATGTGTTAGGGTCGCTATCCCCTTTTAATTCAACACTTGGAGACCCGAATGGTCACTCAGCTCGTTCTACTCACCCGCCGCTCGGACATGAGCTTCGAACAATTCAGCACCTATTGGAAGAACGTCCACGCTCCAATCGGCGGCAAGATGCCCGAAGTCACCAAGTACGTTCAGTACCATGGTGGCGTGGCTCCCGCCAATGGCGCTCCTGCCTATGACGGCGTCGCCCTGCTTGAGTTCGCTGACATGGGTGCTCTGCAGCGCTCTTGGGGCAGCCCTGAAGGCCAAGCGACTGCGGCCGACATCCCTAACTTCCTCGACGGCTCGAAGATCGTGATGCTGTTCAACGAGGAGCATCGGGTCGTCTGACCTGGGCTTTGACTATCGGCGCGGGGTCACCTGCGTCGATGGCGGGCTGTCCGACCTGGCACAGCCCGCACCCGCGCCCTCACCTTGGCGATCACCGAGCAGAGCCGCCCATGGCGCCATGCAGCAGGCGATTGAGCAACTGCTCTTGCCCGCGCTGCCGCCACTTCTGCGCTCAAGCGGCCCGGGAATCAACACCACATGGCCCTTGGTCTTGCCATGACGCAGATCGCGCAGCGCCTGCCTCGCGTCCTTGAGCCATTGGTCACGCGTGGCCAGGCCCACCCCGCTGCATGGACCCCTACCTGCTTGACTGGCTGAACCTGCTGCTGCGCTGGGCGCATGTGGTGGTCGCAATCGCATGGATCGGCTCGTCGTTCTACTTCGTGTTCCTCGACAACAGCCTGACACCGCCGGTCGATGACGCATCGAAGGCGCGCGGCGTGACCGGTGAGTTGTGGGCGGTGCACGGCGGCGGCTTCTACCACCCACAGAAGTACATGGTCGCGCCACCGGCGCTGCCCGAGAAGCTGCACTGGTTTTATTGGGAAAGCTACTCGACCTGGCTGACCGGCTTCGCGCTGTTCACGCTGCTGTACCTGCTGCAGGCGAGCACCTTCCTGATCGATCCTGCGGTGCATGCGTGGTCAGCCCCGGCAGCGGTGGCGGCAGCACTGGCGCTGCTGGTGGTGTTCTGGTTCACCTACGACGTGCTCTGCCGCACGGCAGGACGCGGCCCGAATGGTGACCTTCGGGTCGGTGCGGGCGTCGCGCTGCTGATGGTGGTGACAGCGGTGGTCGCTTGCGAGCTGTTCGCTGGCCGCGCGGCCTTCCTGATCGTCGGCGCCGCGATGGCGACCGCGATGAGCGCCAACGTGTTCGTCTGGATCATTCCGGGCCAGCGCAAGGTGATCGCTCAGATGAAGGCCGGGCTGCAGGTCGATACGGCCCATGGCCTGCGCGCCAAGCAGCGCAGCGTGCACAACACCTACTTCGGCCTGCCGGTGCTGGTCGCGATGCTCAGCAACCACTACGCATTCCTCTACAGCGCACAGCACAAGGCGGCAGTGCTGGTGCTGCTGATGGCGGCTGGCGCATTGATCCGCCACAGCTTCGTCGCAAGGCGGCGTGCGCTGGTACTGGGCCGGCGCGTGCCGTGGGAATACGCGGCAGCCGGCGTGGTGCTGCTGACAGCCACCGCAGCGTGGCTGCGACCTGCCGCACGGGCGGTATCGGTCGCATCGGATGCGCCGGTCACGCTGGCGCAGGTGCAAACCATCGTCGAGCAGCGTTGCGTGATGTGCCACAACGCCGTGGTGCAGAACAAGGGGGTGGCGCTGCACAACGTGACGCTGATCCAGCAACACGCGCTGGCGATCTACCAGCAGGCGGTGGTGCTGAAACAGATGCCGATGAACAACGCAACGCAGATCACCGACGATGAACGAGCGCTGCTGCGCCGATGGTTCGAAGCCGGTGCAGCCGCACGATGAAAATCGCCCCATGGACCCGACACCCCGCCCCGCATCGCCCCAACTTTTTGGTCTGACCGACGCCAAGCGCCGATCGATCCGACGATGGGTGTTTGGCAGCATGGCGCTGCTGATGCTCGGTGGCGTGGCCATCGGCTTCGTGCCTTACTACGCGGCATCGCGCGAGATGCAGAGCTTTTGCACCTCGCTGGCGGTCGGCTCATCGGAGGCAGACGCGCAAACCCAGGCCACGGCGCGCGGCTATGACGTGGTGGCAAGCGGCAAAGGGCGCGTGCTGTTGAAAGTGCCGCAACTGGCACCCCAGGTACCCAGCAAGCGCGGCTGCGAACTTCGTGTTGGGCCCACGGGCATGGTGGTATCGGCCGCTTACAGCGATTCGTTTTGATGCATTCGTCAGCACCGCGCACACCGACGCCGGCACACAGCACTCAGATGTTCAGGAAATGCGAATCCAGCGATTCGATCCACTGGGCCTTTTGTGATGAAGTCGCAAAGCTCGCCTCGAAGCTGTTGCGCGCCAGGGTGTAGGCGTGGGCGGAGGTCAGTGACGGCAGCGCTTCGAAGGTCTCCACGAAGTTCTGGTTGATGTAGCCGCCGAAGTACGCGGGATCGTCGGAATTGACCGTGACGCACAACCCCAGCTCCAGCAGCCGCGCCAGGTTGTGCTGCGCCAGCGTGTCGAACACGCGCAGCTTGACGTTCGACAGCGGACACACCGTCAGCGGTACGCGTTCGGCGGCCAGCCGCGCGACCAACGATGGGTCTTCGACGCAGCGCACGCCGTGGTCGATGCGCTCGACCTTCAGCACGTCGAGCGCGCTCCAGATGTAGGCCGGCGGGCCCTCTTCACCAGCGTGCGCGACCAGCCGCAGCCCGAGCTCATGGCAGCGCGCATAGACCCGTGCGAACTTCTCCGGCGGGTGACCGCGCTCGCTGCTGTCCAGGCCGATGCCGACCAGCCGAGCTCGGTGCTTTTCGATCGACGGCAGCGCCTGTGCCAGCGTGTCGAAGGCAGCGTCTTCACTCAGGTGCCGCAAGAAGCACAGGATCAGCAACGACGTGATGCCGAATTCGGCTTCGGCAGCCTCGCAGGCGCGCAGCAGGCCGTTGATCACCGCATCGATCGGCACACCACGCTCGGTGTGCGTCTGCGGGTCGAAGAACAGTTCGGCATGCACCACATGGTCGGCCGCGGCGCGGCGGAAGTAGGCCATCGCCATGTCGAAAAAGTCGGCTTCGTGCAGCAGCACCGAGGCGCCGGCATAGTAGAGGTCGAGGAAGCTCTGCAGGTCGCCGAAGGCATACGCGGCACGCAGCGACTCAACGCTGTCGTAGGCCAGCGTCACACCGTTGCGCGCGGCCAGCGCAAAGATCAGCTCGGGTTCGAGCGAGCCTTCGATGTGGAGGTGCAACTCCGCCTTCGGCATCTGGCGCAGCAGCGTGGGCAGACGGTCGATCGGGATGGCGTCGAGGCGAGCGGGCGGGGTCAGGCTCATGTTCTTTCTTTCGTTGGCATCAAGCGCGTTGGTAGACGGGTTCGCCTGCGACACAGGTCACCACCAGGTTGCGCTCGTCGCCGAGCGTCATCCAGGCGAAAACCCGCTCGTGCAGACTGTTCGCCAAGCTGTCACGGTGCATCGCGACCGGGCCGACGGCCCAGTCCCACACCGTGAGGTCGGCCACGCAGCCCGCGTCGAGGCTGCCGATCTCGGCGGCCAGACCCAGGGCCTGCGCCGCGCCGCGCGTCGCGGCGTGCAGCAGCTTCCAGGCACTGAGCCGAAGGCCGCGCAACGACTGCACCTTGTAACCATCGGCCAGCGTGCGCGACATCGACAGGCTGGTGCCACCGCCCACGTCGCTGGCCATCGACACCGCGACGCCAGCGTCGGCCGTGGCCTGCCAGTCGAACAGCCCACTGCCGAGGAACAGGTTCGACGATGGGCAGAACGCGATCTGCGCGCCGCGCTCGTGCAGCAGCACGCGGTCGCGGTCATCGAGCCAGATGCCGTGCGCCAGCACCGCGCGCGGGTGCAACAGGCCGTGGCGTTCGTAGACATCGAGGTAGCTGCGCGCCTCGGGGAACAGGCCGGCGATCCAGCGCACCTCGTCGGTGTTCTCGGCGACGTGGGTCTGCATATAGACACCAGGATGGCTGGCGCACAAGCGCCCGGCCATCGCGAGTTGTTCGCGCGTGCTGGTGCCGGCGAAGCGCACCGTCACTGCATAGGCGAGGCGGTCGCGGCCATGCCAGCGGGCGATCAACTCGGTGCAGTCGCGTTCGGCGTTCTCGACGTCGTCGCGCAGACCCTCGGGCGCGTTCGTGTCCATCAGCACCTTGCCGGTGATCAGCCGCATGCCGCGCCGCTGCGCCGCAGCGAACAGCGTCTCGGCCGACACTTTGTGCACGGTGGGGAACACCACCGCGGCGGTGGTGCCGTGAGCGAACAGCGCATCGACGAAGCGTGCAGCTCCCGCTGCGGCCACCGCCGGGTCGGCATAGCGCTGCTCGGCCGGGAAGGTGTAGCGCGCAAGCCAGTCGAGCAGTGCGGCACCGTGGCTCGCGATCACGTCGAGCTGCGGGCTGTGCACATGGGTGTCGATGAAACCGGGCAGGATCAGCCGGCCCTGGTGGTCGATGCGCCGCCAGCTCGCATCGGGGCCGTCATCGCTCGCAGTCGCGGGCTGCGCACCGACGATGCGGCCGCCTTCGACCAGCAGCCAGTGGTCCGGCCGGAAACGCACGCCAGCGGCCTCGGCGACCGCCTCGAAGCCAGGGTCGGCAGTGAAGTCGAGCAGGTCGGCTCGCAGCGCGAGGCGGTGCGTCATGCGATGGGGTCCGGGTGCGCGGCGACAGCGCCGTTCGGCATTCAGCGTAGCAGGTCGATGACCCACCAACGTCGCCCGAACATTCACCTGGCTTTACACAGGACAGGGATCGGGCGGACCGCACACCGATCTATGCTTGCAGGTGTGTTGTGCATCGAACAGAGGAAGCGACCATGAAGACCTTGACACATGGCTGCACCGCGGCTCTGGTTGCGGTCGTACTGGCGGTAACTTTGGCGCCAGCCGATGCCCAGGCTTACGGGCGAGGCGGCTACCGCGGCGGTTACGGGCCGGGCTGGGGTGCCGTCGGCCTCGGGCTGGGCCTGGGTGTCGGGCTGGGCTGGCTGGCCGGTTCGCGTCACGGCCACGGCAACTACAGCTACGGGCCGCCGGTGTATTCCAGCGTGATCGTGCCGGCCTACCCGCCGGGCTATGTGTATGTAGAGCCGCCCTCGGTGGTGTACCGCGAGGTGCCGGCACCGGTGTACCGCGAGGTGCCGCGCCAGGAGCCGGTAGCGAAGGCCCCGCCCGAGCCGATCATCTACCCGCGCAACGGCCAGAACGCGCAGCAAATCGAAGCCGATCGCCAGGATTGCAACCGCTGGGCGACCACCCAGCCGAGTGCCATGGCCGACAGCAGCGCGTTCAACCGCGCGACCGAAGCCTGCATGGACGCCCGCGGCTACACGATGCGCTGACCCCGCCGCCGCGGCTCAGCGCCGCTGCATCTCACCGCCGAGCCAGCTCACGCATCGTCACGAACTCCTCTGCACCCGTTGGGTGGATGCCGATGGTGCGGTCGAGCTGGGCCTTGGTGAGACCGGCCTGCAGTGCCGCCGCAAAGCCCTGGATCACCTCGCCGGCATCGGAGCCGACCATGTGCATGCCGAGCACGCGGTCTGAGGCGTCATCGACGACGATCTTCATCAGCGTGCGCTCAGCGCTGCCGCTGAGTGTGTGCAGCAGCGGCTTGAAATCGCTGCGGTAGATGCGCACCGACCCGCGCGCCCGTGCCGCCTCTTCACCGAGGCCCACGGTGCCGATATTGGGCTGGGTGAACACCGCGGTGGGCACCATCGCGTAGTCGATCGGCTGCCGCACGCCGTTGCCGAACAGGTGATCGACCAGAAGCATCGCCTCGCCGAGCGCGATCGGCGTCAACGCCATGTGCCCCACGAGGTCGCCCAGCGCATGCACCGACGGCACGACCGTCTGGAAATGCGCATCGACCGGCACCGTGCCGTTCGCATTCAGCGCGATGCCGAGGGCTTCGAGGCCCAGGCCACGGGTGCGCGGGATGCGGCCAGTGGCGTGCAACACCGCATCGGCATCGATTTCCACACGATCGGATTCGGGTTGATTCAGGCGGACCGTCTGCACCGAGCCGGTTCGAGACACGTCAGCGATCGTCGACTGCAGGTGCACCGTGATGCCCTTCTTGCGCATCTCGGCGGTGACGAAATCAGCGACCTCGTGATCGAAGCCGCGCAGCAGCCGCGGCCCGCGGTGCACCAGCGTCACCTGCGCTCCCAGGCCGTTGAAGATCGACGCGAACTCACAGGCGATGTAGCCCCCGCCGACGACGACCAGCCGGCGCGGGAACGGATCGAGGTCGAACATGTCGTCGGAGCTCAACGCCCAATCGGCCCCCGGGCCATCGACCTTCTGCGGCTGTCCACCGGTGGCCAGCAGGATGTGCTTCGCGCTGTAGCGCTTC
>JANXTP010000012.1 GCA_025352345.1 Burkholderiales bacterium
GGAATCCACCATGTCTTACGACCCCAGCCCCAAAGTGCAGGCACTGCAGCAGCGCCTGATGGCCTTCATGGAAGCGCACATCTATCCCAACGAGCAGCGTCATGCCGACGAGGCCGAGAGTCTCGGGCCGTGGAAGGTCTACCCTGTGATCGAGGAGCTGAAGCCCAAGGCGCGCGAGGCCGGGCTGTGGAATCTTTTCTTGCCCGACTCCGAGCATGGCGCGGGCCTGACGAACCTGGAGTACGCGCCACTCTGCGAAATCATGGGCCGTTCGTTTCTTGCGCCCGAGGTCTTCAATTGCTCCGCGCCAGACACCGGCAACATGGAAGTCCTGGCGCGCTACGGCACGCCCGAGCATCAGGAGCGCTGGTTGAAGCCGCTGCTGGCAGGAGAAACCCGCTCGTGTTTCGCCATGACCGAGCCGGACGTCGCGTCGAGTGATGCCACGAACATAGAGAGCTCGATCGTGCGCGACGGCGACCACTACGTGATCAACGGCCACAAGTGGTACACGACCAATGCCACCGATCCGCGCTGCGCGATCGCCATCTTCATGGGCAAGACCGATCCGCAGAATCCTGACCGTCACAAGCAGCAGTCGATGATCCTGGTGCCGATGGACGCGCCCGGTGTCAACGTGGTGCGGGCACTGCCGGTGTTCGGCTTTTACGGCATGCCGGACCGCGCTTCGGAGGTCGTGTTCAAGAACGTGCGGGTGCCAGCCTCGAACATGCTTCTGGGCGAAGGCCGAGGCTTCGAGATTGCCCAGGGCCGGCTCGGCCCCGGGCGCATCCACCATTGCATGCGCCTGATCGGCCTGGCCGAGCGCGCGCTTGAGCGCATGTGCCGCCGCACCTTGGTCCGCGTGGCGTTTGGAAAGCCGGTGGCGCAGCAAGGCGTGACGGTGGAGCGGATCGCTGAATCGCGCATCGCCATCGAGCAGGCCCGGTTGCTCACACTGCACGCGGCGCAGCGCATGGACAGCGTCGGCAACAAGGTCGCGAAGGTGGAGATCGCCATGATCAAGGTGGCCGTACCGGCGATGGCGCTGAAGGTCGTCGACTGGTCGATTCAGGCCCACGGCGGCGGCGGCACCAGCAACGACTTCGGGCTGACACGGGCCTATGCCATGGCGCGGGTGCTGCGGCTGGCCGATGGCCCGGACGAGGTGCACCGCAGCCAGATCGGGAAACTGGAATTGCGCAAGTACACGTGATTACCCCCAGGGCTGGGCTGCGCCCAGCCCGCCCCCCGCGGGGGTTCAAGCAATGTGGCAGAGCCACCTTTGCTGGAGAGCCACAAACCACTTTGCGTGCGGCGACACAAACGTCAACGTCAACCTTCCATCCGAGAGAGCACCATGTCCAATTTTGTTGCGTTCGAACGCTCAGGCCGAATCGGCGTGATCGTCGTCGACAACCCTCCGGTCAATGCGATCTCGCCGGCAGTGACGCGCGGGCTTATCGACGCGCTGGCGCAGTTCGAGGCGGCCAGTGACCTCGACGCCTTGGTGCTCTGTTGCGCGGGCCGCACCTGGGTGGCGGGCGGCGACATTGCGGCGTTCGAGGATCCACTGTTCAGCGCCGCGCCGCTGAACGCCTTTCTCGCCCGCCTGGAAGCCCAGTCCCGGCCGGTCGTGGCATCGATCCACGGCACGGTGCTGGGCGGCGGACTGGAACTCGCGATGGCCTGCCATGCGCGTGTGGCCCAGGCTTCCACCCGGCTGGGCATGCCGGAGGTGAGGCTCGGCCTGCTGCCCGGCTCGCTGGGCACCCAGCGGCTGCCACGGCTGGTGGGCCCGGAACTCGCGTTGGACATGATCACCAGCGGCCGCATGATCAACGCGGCAGCGGCGTGCCAATCCGGCCTGGTGGATGGGCTGGCCGACGGCGAAGCGCGTGCCAACGGCCTCGCGGCCGCGCAGGCCTTGGTCGATGCCGGTACGCCGCCACGGCGTGCCAGTGCGTTGCCGGTTCGCCCCGCGCCTGCCGGCCTGTTCGACGCCGCCGAGGCGAATGCTGCACGGCGCCCGGGCTGGCCGCAGTTGAGCGCGATCGTGCGCTGCGTGCGCGCGTCAGTCGAACGGCCCTTCGCCGAAGGCGAAGGCGTGGAAGCGGCTGAATTTGCGGCGCTGGTGGCATCGCCGTCGTCGAAAGCGTTGCGCCATCTGTTCTTTGCCGAGCGCGAGGCCGCCAAGATTCCGGGTCAGTCGCGCGACACCGTCTTGCGGCAGCTGAAGAAGATCGGCATCGTCGGTGCCGGCACCATGGGCGGCGGCATCGCCATGAACTTTGCGAATGCCGGCCTGCCCACCGTTCTGGTCGAGGTCACTGACGAAGCCCTGCAGCGCGGGCTCGGGCTGGTGCGCCGAAACTACGAAGCCAGCGCGGCCAAGGGCAAGTTGACCCCCGTGCAGGTCGAGCAGCGCATGGCGCTGCTGACCGGGTCGCTGGACTACGCGGCATTGGCCGACTGTGATCTGGTCATCGAAGCCGTGTTCGAG
>JANXTP010000047.1 GCA_025352345.1 Burkholderiales bacterium
GCACGGCTCGCCGCGCTGTTCGAATCGGCCCGCGCCGAAGCGCGCGCCTCGGGGCTGGCGGTGCACTGGTTGCCGCGCCCGCTGACCACGGAGCGACCTGCGGCCGGTGATCTGCCGGCCGATTTCACCTTCGTCGGATTGCCGGCATCGGCCGGGCTGCCGCAGCGCTGGCTGTCGGAAGGCGTCAGCGCCAGTGTGATCGGCGCGCCCGATGTCGTGCTGGGCCCGGAGCCGCTGATCGGTGCGCAGCGCCTCACGCTGCGCCTGGGCGACAGCCGGCTGACGCTGGCCACCGATGGGTTGGGCCCGTTCGCCGTGTCCAGCGACGAAGCACCATCGGTGTCGCGGTGAAGGCATCCCTCCCGTCGCGCCAGGCCAATGGCTTCACGCTGATCGAGGTGCTGGTCGCGCTGGTCATCGTCGCGGTGACGCTGGGGGCGGGCATCAAGGCAGCTGGCGCGTTGCTTAACAACGCCCAGCGGCTGGCCGAGATCAGCGAGGCGCAGTGGTGTGCCGACAACCAGCTGACCGGCCTGAAGCTGGCGAAGGTGTTTCCAGATGTCGGCGAATCGAGCTTCAGCTGCGAGCAACTCGGCCACAGCTACACCGGCAGGTTCACCGTGGCGCCGACGCCGAATCCGAATTTCCGCCGCGTCGACACACAGATGCGCAATGACGCCGGCGAGCCACTGCTGACGCTGTCGGCGATCCTGCCGAACCAATGACCATGGCCCGCTGCACTTTCGCCCAACCTGCCGATCGCGGCTTCACGCTGGTCGAAGTGCTGGTCGCGCTGGGCATCATGGCAACGCTGGCGGTGATGGGCTGGCAGGGCATCGAGGGCATCGTGCGCACCCGCGACGCCAGCCAAGCCAGGTTGGACCACACGCTGCGCCTGGGCACGGTGCTCGCGCAGTGGGAGCAGGACCTGGCCTCGCTGCAGGAGACCGATGCGGTGCCGGCGCTCAGCTACGACGGCAAGACGCTGCGGCTGACGCGCCGCACCGACGACGGCGTGCAACTGGTCGCATGGTCGTTGACGTCCGCCACCGGCGTGGCGCAGACCGACACGGGCAACAGCCAGTGGACGCGATGGGCCGGGCCGTCGGTGAACGGCAGCGTCGCCCTGCAGGACAGCTGGCTGCGCAGCCAGCTGTTGCAGGGCAATGACCCCGGCCTGCTGCGCACGCTGGATGGGGTGTCGCAGCTGCAGCTGTATTGCTTCCGCGGCAACGCCTGGAGCAATTGCCAGTCCAGCGGCAATGTGGTGGCAGCGTCGCCGCCTGCCAGTGGCGCGAGCGGCGTGCCGGCCGGCACGCGCACGGTGCTGCCCTCAGGCCTGCGGCTGGTGCTGACCTTTGCCGGTGGCAGCGGCCACGACGGCACGCTGACGCGCGACGTGGCCTTCGGCCCCCAACCGCAATGAACCCCATCAGGCGCGCGGGCCGAGCGCCGGTCCGCTCCCAAGCCGGCCCGCATCCCCCAGGGGGATCGGTCGACGTACTCGTCCACCCAGGGGCTCCACAACAGCGCGGCGCCGCGCTGCTCACCGCGATGCTGATCGTCGTGCTGGTCAGCAGCCTCGCCTCGGCGATGGTCTGGCAGCAATGGCGTGCGGTGCAGGTCGAAAGCGCCGAGCGGGCGCGCACGCAGTCGGCGTGGATCCTCTCTGGCGCGCTCGACTGGGCGCGGCTGATCCTGCGCGAAGACGCCAAGTCCGGCGGCGCCACCACGCTCAGCGAACCCTGGGCCACGCCGCTGGCCGAATCACGGCTGTCGAGCTTTCTCGCTGCGGACAAAAGCAGCACCGACGACGGCCCCGAAGCCTTTCTGTCCGGCCAGATCACCGATGCGCAGGCGCGCTACAACCTGCGCAACCTGGTCGGTGACGACGGCAAGGTGGTGCCAGCGGAACTGGCCGCGGCGCGGCGCCTGTTCGAGTCGGTCGGTGTCGCGACCGAGCTGGCCGACCGACTGGCCAGCGGGCTGCGCGATGCCGTCAGTCGACCCGGCAGCGAAGGCCGCTCGGCCACACCACCGCTGCTGCCACGCAGCGTGACGCAACTGAGATGGTTGGGGGTGGATGGCAACATGCTGCGCCGGATCGCACCCTTTGTCGTGATCCTGCCGGTGCGCACATCGATCAACCTGAACACCGCCTCGCGCGAGGTGATCGCTGCCAGTGTCGACGGCATGGACCTGAGCGCCGCCGGGCGGCTGGTGCAAAACCGCCAGCGCACGCCGTTCAAGTCGATTGCCGAGGCCCAGGCGCTGATCCCATCATCGCTGTCACTCGATGCCTCGCGGGTCGATGTGAAGTCGAACTTCTTCGAGGTGCGCGGCCGTATCCGCTTGGGCGACCGGGTGCTGGAAGAGCTGTCGCTGGTTGAGCGGCGCGGGCTTGATGTGCTGCCCCTCCAGCGCCAGCGGATCAATCTGCAAGACGCCCCGCCATGACCCCCCGACTAAACTCAGCGCCTGCCCGTCTGGGCGGCTGACCTAGCTTCATGTCCATCCTTGCCATTTCACTGTCGCCGCGTCTCCGCCTGCGCAGCAGCCACACCGGCATGGCCGCGCCCGGCACATCCGTGGCCGATGACGCGTTCGACTATGGGCTGAGCAGCGACGGCTTCACGCTGCTGAGCCAGGGCCGTTGCGCGGCAGCGCTGCTGCCCAAGGCCGACAGCGTGATCGCGGTGGTCAGCGAAGGCGACATTGCCTGGCACCGCATCACCCTGCCCAAGGCGCCGTCGGCGCGGCTGCGCGCGGCACTGACCGGTGTGCTCGAAGAGGCCCTGCTCGACGATGGCGACGCCACCCACCTGGCGCTCGCGCCGGGTGCAGTCGCAGGCCTTCCGACCTGGGTCGCGGCGGTCAACCGCGGCTGGCTGCGCGGCGAGTTGGCTGCGCTGGAGCGGCACCGGGTGTTCGTCGACCGGGTGGTGCCAGCGGCCTGGCCCGACACGCCTCCCAGTGGACATTTCACCGAGGCTGGCGGCGGTGCCACGGTGGATGGCAGCGGCAGCACACACCAGGACGTGGCGCTGACCTGGTCGCATGCCGATGGCGTGGCGAGGCTGCGCCTGCAAGGCGGGCTGGCGCGTGCGCTGCTTCCGGCTGATCTGCCGCCGGAAGCCCGCTGGACGGCAACGCCGGAAGCGGCAACCGCCGCCGAGCGCTGGCTGGGCCTGCCGGTGACGGTGGTGTCGGCCGACGAACGCGCGTTGCAGGCGACGCGCACCCTGTGGAACCTGCGCCAGTTCGATCTGGCAGCGCGCCACCGCGGCACCCGCGCGGCGCGCGACGCCTGGCGTCGCTGGTTGAGCCCCAGCTGGCGACCGGTGCGCTACGGCCTGCTGGCCCTGCTGGCGGTGCAGCTGATCGGCCTGAACGCCTGGGCCTGGCACCTGCGTTCAGAACTGGATTCGCAACGGCAAGCGATGGTCAGGGTGCTGCAGACCACGTTCCCGCAGGTCAGCGCGGTGCTCGACGCGCCGCTGCAGATGCAACGCGAAGTGGATGGGCTGCGCGCCGCCGCCGGTCGGCCGTCGGCGATCGATGTTGAGCCGATGCTGCTGGCCGCGGCTGCGGCCTGGCCAGCCAGCCAGCCGCCAGTCGACAACCTGCGCTACGAGCTGGGTCGGCTCACGCTGACCGCCACCGGCTGGAGCGACGCCGAGATCGCCCAGTTCCGCAGCCAGTTGCGGCCGGCCGGCTGGCAGGTCGATGCCGCCGAAGGCCGCATCAGCCTGAGCCGCGCGGCAACCGGAACATCGCCATGAATCGTCCAGCCGGCGTGCAAGTAGCCTCAGTGAATGGCCGTGGCGGCCGCCTGATGCCGGCCTCGTGGATCACGGCGCGCGACACACTGCAGGCCCGCTGGACCGCGCTGGCCGCGCGCGAACGCACCGGGCTGCTCGCCGCCGGTGCGTTGATCGGCCTGTTGCTGCTGTGGAGCGTGGCGATCCAGCCCGCCTGGCGCACGCTGCGCGAGGCGCCATATCGCATCGACCAGCAAGGCGCCCAGTTGCAGGCCATGCAGCGGCTGGCCGCCGAGGCGGCTGAGTTGCGCGCGATCGCACCGGTCTCGGTTGCACAGGCCAGCGCCGCACTGCAAGGCGCCACCGCGCGACTCGCCGGGCGGGCCACCTTGCAGTTGCAAGGCGACCGCGCCACCGTCACCGTCAACGGCTTGGCCGGCGATGAATTGCGCGACTGGCTGGCCGAGGTGCGCGGCGCGGCGCGTGCACGCGCCACCGAGGTGCAATTGACACGTGGCGCGCAGGGTTACACCGGCACGCTGGTGTTGAGCCTGGGCGGCAACCGATGAAGCGCTTGTCGGCGAGTCGGCTGGGTTTGCCGGTGCGTGGGGTGCGTGGCCGTCGTCCACCCTCACAGACCACCTTCGCCGCTTCGCGGTGGGGGGAATCGACCTACGCCGAAGCGGCCTGGGGCCGCGACCGCGCTGGCGGCGTGCGCTGGGGCTGGGCCGGGGCGATCAGCGGTGCGCTGATCGCGGGTGTCTGCTTTGCGCCGGCCAGCTGGCTGGCCGATGCGGTCTCGGCCGCGACCCAGCAGCGTCTGATGCTGGTCGATGCGCGTGGCAGCGTCTGGTCGGGCAGCGCGGTGCTGGTACTGACCGGCGGGCCCGGCAGCCGCGATGCCACCGCCTTGCCGGGGCGCCTGGCGTGGACTGCCCGCCCGCGCGGCTTGGCGCTGGAGGCGGTGTTCAGCCAGGCCTGCTGCCTGCACGGCGATGTCAGCCTGCTGTGGGCGCCCGCCCTTGGCGGCTACACCGTGATGCTGAAACCTCCTGGCGACTGGGTCGGCCAGTGGCCCGCCGCCTGGCTGGCCGGCCTGGGCACGCCGTGGAACACGCTGCGCCTGGGAGGCAGCGCAAGGCTGCTGTCCTCAGGCCTGGCCATCGAATCGGTGCAAGGCCGCTGGCGGTTCGCCGGCGGGCTGGCCGTCGAACTGATGCACGCATCGTCCCGGCTGTCCACACTGGACACGCTCGGCAGCTACCGGCTGTCGGTCCAGGGGGAACCGCTGAATGCGCCGCGTGACGCTGCTCGTGGTGGCGCAGCGGCGGGGACGGCACAAATCACGCTGTCCACACTGGAAGGTGCGCTGCTGCTCAATGGCAACGGGAGCTGGGGCCTGGCCGGGCTGCGTTTTGAGGGCGAGGCCAGCGCCGTCGATCCCGACGGCGCGGCCCTCGGCAACCTGCTGAACATCATCGGACGGCGCGACGGCGCGCGGTCCGTCATTTCGATCGGATAGCCATGAATGCTCGTGCCCCCCGTTCCTTGCTGCCGCGCTGCTGGCGACGACAAGCGTCGCGCGTCGGCACCGGCGCGGTCTGCCTGCCGTTGTCGCTGTCGCTGCTGATGTCTCCGCTGACCATGCTGCCGACAGCGGCGCATGCGCAGGCACCCGGGCCCGAAGCGGCGGCCAGCCGCTTCCGCGGCGATCCGGTGACGCTGAACTTCGTCAACGCCGACATCGAAGCGGTGTCACGGGCGATGGCGGCGATCCTGCGCCAGCAGTTCATCGTCGACCCGCGCGTCAAAGGCACGATGACGTTGTACAGCGAGAAGGCGCTGGCGCCGCACGAGGCCTACCTGAACTACCTGGCCGCGCTGCGCGGCCAGGGCTACACCGTCGTCGAAGTGGGCGGGCTGTTCAAGGTGGTGCCTGAAGCCGACGCCAAGCTGCAATCGGGCACGGTCTCGGTGGGCGATGTGAACCGCCGCGGCGATCAGGTGCTGACGCAAATTTACCGGCTGACGCACGAGAGCGCCAACAACCTGGTGCCGGTGCTGCGCCCGCTGATCAGCCCCAACAACACGATCAACGCGAACCCCGGCAACAACACGCTGGTGATCACCGACTACGCCGATAACCTGCAGCGTATCGGCAAGATCATCGCGGCGATGGACACGCCAGCAGCCGGCGATGTCGAGGTCATCACGTTGAAGCACGCGGTGGCCAGCGACATCGCGGTCCTGGTGCAGCGGCTGACCGATTCTGCGGGCGGCGGGGCTGCTGGTGCACCCGGCGGCAATGGGGCCTCGGTGCTGGTCGATCCGCGCAGCAATTCGCTGCTGGTGCGTGCACCGAACCCAGCGCGGCTGGCGGCCGTGCGCTCATTGATCGACAAGCTCGACCAGCCCGTCCAGGGCGGCAACGCGGCCGGCAACATCTGGGTGGTCTACCTGAAGAATGCCGATGCGACAAAGCTGGCCGCCGTGCTGCGCGCCGCCTACAGCGGCAGTAGCGCATCCGGTGGAAGCTACAGCGCGAGCCCGTCGTCGAGCGGCGCACCGTCCACGCAAAGTCTGGTCAGTGCCCTCAGCGGCCAGGGCGGCTCCACCCAGGCCACCGCACCGGTGACGCCGTCGGCCGGTCCATCAACCGGTGGCTTCGTGCAGGCCGACCCGGCGACCAACGCGCTGATCATCACCGCGCCCGAGCCGATGTACCGCCAACTGCGCGCGATGATCGACCAACTTGATGCACGCCGGGCGCAGGTGTTCATCGAGGCGATGATCGTCGAAGTGACCGGCGACGACTCGGCCGACTTCGGTTTCCAGTGGCAGGCACTCGGCAACGTCAACGGCCGCTACATCGGTGGTGCGGGCACCAACTTCGGCAGCGGCAGAACCAACATCATCACCAATGCGGCCGCCGACACGCTGACCGGTGCGCTGGCTGGCATCGGACCGGGCTTCAACATCGGGGTGGTGCGCAAGATCGGCGACAACTACGGCCTGGCCGCGATCGCGCGGGCGCTGCAATCTCGCGCCGACACCAACATCGTCTCGACGCCCAACCTGGTCACGCTGGACAACGAGGAAGCCAAGATCATCGTCGGCAGCAACGTGCCCTTCATCACCGGCCAGTACACCAACACGGGCGGCGGCAGCTCAACGGTCAGCCCGTTTCAGACCATCGAGCGCAAGGACGTCGGCGTCACACTGCGCATCCGCCCGCAGATCGGCGAAAACGGCACGGTACGCATGACACTGTTCCAGGAATCGTCGAGCCTCGCCTCGGGCACGGCGCCGGGCACGTCGAGCGCGGGGCCGACGACCAACAAGCGCTCGATCGAATCGACGGTGGTGGTCGATGACGGGCAGATCATCGTGCTGGGCGGCCTGATCGAGGACACCTTCACGGTGGACAAGTCGCAGGTGCCGATCCTTGGCGACATCCCTTACATCGGAGCCCTGTTCCGCAGCGAGTCCCGCACCAAGAAGCGCACCAACCAGATGGTGTTTCTGCGCCCGGTGGTGATGCGCGATGCGGCCGCGTCGAACAGCCTGTCGATCGACCGCTACGAGCTGCTGCGCGGCGAGCAAAAGGACGTGAAGATCCCGGACAACCTGCTGCTGCCGCTCAATGGCGTGCCGGTGGTGCCGCCGCTGAAGACCGTCGAGGATCCGGCCCAGCCGATCGCGCCGCCGTCGACCCGCCCATCGCCCACCGGTCCCGCCCCGAGTGCGCCGGCCGGCACAAACTGACGCGAGCCGCGACACGCCATGGCCAGCCGTCATCCGCTGCCTTACACCTACGCACGGGCACACACCGTGCTGCTCGAAGACGAGGGCGACCGCCTGGTGCTGTGGGCGCCTGAAACGGTGTCGCTCTCGGCGCTGGCCGAGGTACTGAGGCTCTACGACGTCGATGCGCTGGAGAGTGAAGCCACAAGCACGCTGGCCAACCGCATCGCGGTCGCGTATGCCGGCAGCGAGTCGAGTGCGGCCACGGTGATCGGCGAGGTCGAAAGCGCAGTCGATCTGAGCCGGATGATGCAGGAGCTGCCGGCGATCGAAGACCTGCTCGAAGCCTCGAACGACGCGCCGATCATCCGCATGCTGAACGCCTTGCTGACGCAGGCCGCGAAAGACGGCGCCAGCGACATCCACATCGAACCGTACGAACGCAGCAGCTCGGTGCGGTTTCGCGTTGACGGCACGCTGCGCGAGGTGGTGCAACCGAACAAG
>JANXTP010000048.1 GCA_025352345.1 Burkholderiales bacterium
AGCCAAATCCATCGGCAGGTCAGCGTACTTGTCGATGCGGTCAGCCAGACCGGACAAGGCCGAGGTGGGCACGTCGACCACGGTGACGCCGCCACGGCCTACCCAACGCAAGAACCCGGCGACCATGCGCTCGGGCAACAGATGGCAGACCTCACCGATGACGGGCCACGTCGTCAGCAACTCGCCGCGGTAGTCATCGAGGAAGCCGCGCACCAGCCCGTGGTACGCGTCTTTCGCGTCGAACCAGCCGACAAGGGGGCCGGTATCGACGATCACACGCAGCATGTTGCGGCTCGCGCTCGGGGGATCAGGTCGCAGCCGCGCGCCGACGGCGCGAGGCGGCCACGGCCACAGGTGCGGGCACCGGCACGGAGTCGCGACTGCGCTTGGCGCGCAACCGCTCCTTCACGCGCTGCGAGTGATTGGCGGCCAAGTCTCCCTCGATGCTGCGGAATCCCCCGATCAGCCCCAATTCGGCGGCCAGTTCGGCGGGGGTCGGCTTGAGCTGGCCGGCGAGCTGCTCGATGGCCGCCTTGATCGCGTTGGTTTGCGTGAGGCCATTGCGCTGGCAATGCTCGGTAAGGACAGCGTCGGTGTGGTCGTCGAGTCGGATCGAGATGGTGCGCATCGGGCAAGCTCCTGAAGCGTGACTGTATTACAGAAAATAATACAACATCGGACACGGCCCTGCCGAAAGCGCACTAAGCCCGGCTTCGTGGAGCGGGTAACGAGCCCGCGATAAAGCGCAGGTGCGGGTGCATCCAGGCCGGCGCGAGCGGCAGGTCTCTCAGCAACTGCGCGCGGTCTTTGGGCGACAGCGTTTGCCGCAGGTGCGCGATGCGCGCCGGCTCGACCTGCGCCTTGCCGACGCTGCGCAGCGCCGCGAACACGAGGTGGCTCATCGGGCTGGTGCTGCGCACCTGGCGCGCCGGCCGGTTCTTCAGCTGCACCGTGAGCGCGCCAACCTTGACGGTGCGGCTCGGCCCGTCGGTCTCATACACCGCGCGTGGCGCCGCGCACCAGCCGCATCAGCGCCATGCCCACGCGGTGCGGTGTGCCCAGATCGACAAAGTCGAACGGCGTGTAGACCCGCGCCGGGCGGCTCTTCGCGCCGCGCGCGGGTGGCAAGGGTGGCGGTCGCGCCCATGCCCTGAGTGCGGCCCTGATGCGTTAAAAAAACAAGGCGGTTCTTTTAACGACATGGCGCGCCCGGTGGAACGCTGGCTGTCCGAAAACGGTGTGGATTTCGGACGGGAGCGCGGGCAGGCGGATCAGGATCTGCGGCGAGCCGAAGGCGACACGGCCGCCGCCGGAAACCAGCGTTGCAAGGCATCCCGCAAGCGACAAAACGCCGGATCGCTGCACCGTCTGAGGCTGATGCGCCCCGTGATTTTCTCGTACAAAGCGGAGGAGCGGGGCAGTCGATGGACTCGCACCATCGCCTCCAGCGCTTCCTTCGGTCGCTCGGGCTTCCCCTGAGCATCGAACACGAAGCCCTTGCTCTGCAGCCAGGCTCTGATCGTCCCATCGAGCGGCCATTGCAAGCAATCCCGGAGGGAGTTGTCAGCACCCCAAAGCCAGATGTCGAGTTCCGGTGCGATCACGACGGCCTTGGCGTGCGGGCCCCATAGCGCATGAAGCTGTTCGTCCAGCACGCGTTCCAGTTCCTCTGCGGTCTGCTCCTCCGCTGCGCCCGAACCTTCGAGATCGAATACCAGTAATGCGTGCGCAAATCGATTTCGTTCGCGCGCCAGTAGTTCGACACCTGTCGTTCGCATTCCACCGTCGCGCCCGATGTGGGTTCTGAACTCGGGGGCGACCGACCGAATGCCCATTGCATCGGGTCGAGCCAATGCACCACGCAGCGCGTAATGCATGTTCTTGTCCGCGACCAAAACGACCAAGTCCTTCATCGTCGACTCAGCTAAGAATGCCCGACGCAAACAGCAAGCCCAAGTCGGGATGCCCGCGTCGCCACGTTTGAAGCGCTGGATGGCGATTGCCCGCGACGATGTCGGTCGCGCCCGTTTCGTCCTTCGCAAAACACAAGACCTGGCCGGCGTCCAGCAGGTTGAGTGCCACCGGGCTGTGCGTGGCGATCAGCACCTGACCGCTGTAGATCGACGACAGTGACTGGATCACGGTCTCGATGGCGCGCGGATGGATGCCGTTCTCCGGCTCCTCGATCAGGAACACATCGTCGAGATCGTTCAAATAGGCAGGAATGGTCAACGCCAGCAAACGCAGCGTGCCGTCAGACGCCAGCCATGACGGCACCTCAGCCCCGTTCGAGTAGCGAATCACGAGGTAGCGGTGGCGATCTTCGTCGCGCTCCACGGTGTCGATGTCCGCCACGTCTTCCAGTGCGGTGCGGACATGCTCCAACCAGCCGGCGAAGCGTGCCGGGTCACGGCGGAGTTCGGCAATGACCCACGGGAGATTGGACCCATCCGTCTGGAACCGAAGGCCGAGGCCCGGAGGGCTCGGCTGGCGGATGGTCTGGCTGTTGAGCACCACGTTCTGAACGCCGGACTCAAGCAAGCCGCGGAACCAGGTGCTGACGGGGAAGCTCCTTTCGTCTGCCGGTATGTGAGCCAACGCCGACTTGGTGCGCCCGAGCCTGAACGAAGGCGTGTACGACGCGGCACCCTCCGGGTAGTAGTTGTCGTTGCCGCCCGGCACTTTCTTCAGCGCGATCCGAAAACCCTTCTTCGAGTGACTCAGCACACTCGGTGCGTCCATGCGCACGGCGGGGAACAGGGCACGTTGAGTCTCTCGGCCCGGATCATCCGCAGTGCCCAGCCACAAGGTCTCATGGTTCAGACCCAATTCGTTGCTGGCCCGGTCCATGCCGATCTCCAGCTCGTAGCGGACAAGATCGTGTTGCTTCTTGTCGTCCGCCATGCGGTCCCGCACCGCTTGCGGGATCGGCGCTTCGACAGCGAGCTGGAACGAGTCGGTTGCGCCCGGCCCCTGCCAGATCAGCTTCTCGAAGCTGGCACTGCGCGACAGCACCGCCTCGCGCACATCGCCGCGCAGCCGGATCAAATCGCTCAGCAGTCCGATCACGTCGAGAAACGTGGTCTTGCCACTGGCATTCGGGCCGACCAGCGCCTGCATCGGCCCAAGCGCCTGGTCGACAGCTTTCAGGCTGCGGTAATGACGGGTCTGGATGCGGGAGAACATCGTGCGAGTGTCTCTGATTTGATGGGGGTGATTAAAGCTCGCCGCGGAAGGCGCGGTGTTGGAGGGAGGCGAAGAGGGCGTCGAGTTCGGTCGCCGAGGTTGCATGAGTCGACTTTAGGCGCGCCAACTTGTCAGTACGCCCAGCGAAAGCACGCTGAAGCTGCAATGGAGGAAGAACAACGAGTGTCTCCTCGAGTTGCTTGATATTGAGCGTCGGCTGGCTGACCGTGCGAAGCTCATTCACGAAATAGCGTTGGACGTGAGCAGTCTTCAAATACGCGACGACGTATGAGCGTTCGACCGAGTCTGAAATC
>JANXTP010000055.1 GCA_025352345.1 Burkholderiales bacterium
GTTGCGTTCATGTCCCCCGGGCCGGTTCGCCAGCGATTCGCTTCGGCTCAAGTCCCACCGGCCCTCCTCCTTGACTTCACTCCACACAGCGGCCCACCGCAGCGCTCTGCCACCACCAGAGCGGCCGGGGTTAAAGCCTTCCGCATGCAACACCGGTGCCGGCTGTCGAGGGCGTGGGGTGAGCGGCGCAGCGAAGTAAAGGCGGAGGGCCGGATTTACTCGACTCGAAGTCCTGGGCAGTGAACCGGCCCGGGGGGACACGAGCGGAGACGGTTACCCCATGCCTTCGGCAGCAACGCGCCAAAGCCCGCAGGCAGTAAACGGCGCAAAACGATCAGAGATCAGTAATTGATCCCCATCGCATCCCGCACATCCCGCATCGTCTCCCGTGCCACCGTACGCGCGCGCTCGGTGCCGACTTCGACGATCCATTGCACCTGCTTCGGGTTGCTCAGGTAGGCCTCGGCGCGTTCGCGCCAGGGTTGTTGCTCGCGAATGATCGCGTCGATCACCGGCTGCTTGCATTCCAGGCAGCCGATGCCGGCGGTGGTGCAGCCTTTGACGACCCAGTCTTTCGTGTCGGCGTTTGAATACACCTTGTGGAACTGCCACACCGGGCAGCGCTCAGGGTCACCGGCATCGGTGCGGCGCACGCGCTGCGGGTCGGTCGGCATGCGTTTGACCTTGCGTTCGACCTCGGCGGGCTCCTCGCGCATCGCGATGGCATTGCCGTAGCTCTTGCTCATCTTCGCGCCGTCGAGGCCGGGCAGCTTGCTCACTTCGGTGAGCAGCACGGCGGGCTCGTGCAGGATGGTTTTGCCGGTGCCGCGCAGGAAGGCGTCGAGGCGCTCGCGGTCGGCAGCGCTCAACGCGCCGCTGGCGGCGATGAGCGCGCGCGCCTGTTCCAGCGATGCTTCACTGCCGGTTTCCTGGAAGGCTTTGCGCGCGGCGGCAAATGCCTTGCCGTCGTTCTTGCTCATCTTCTTGACGACGGCCAGCGCGAGTGCTTCGGCATTCGCTTCGCGGCCGTACAAATGATTGAAGCGGCGTGCCACCTCGCGGGTGATCTCGACGTGCGGTGCCTGGTCCTCACCCACGGGCACGAACGCGGCTTTGTAGATCAGGATGTCAGCCGCCTGCAGCAGGGGGTAGCCGAGGAAGCCGTAGGTCGCGAGGTCGCGATCCTTCAGCTTTTCCATCTGGTCCTTGTAGGTTGGCATGCGCTCCAGCCATGCCAGTGGCGTGCCCATCGCCAACAGCGTGAACAGCTCGGCGTGCTCGGGCAGGCGGCTCTGGATGAAGATCGTGCACTGCTCGGGGTCGAGCCCCGCGGCGATCCAGTCGATCACCATGTCGTAAACGTTCTTCTCGATGATCTCGCGGTCTTCGTAGTGCGTGGTCAGCGCATGCCAGTCGGCGACGAAATAGAAGCAGTCGAAATCGGCCTGCAAGCGCACCCAGTTCTTCAAGGCGCCGTGGTAATGGCCGAGGTGCAGGGCGCCGGTGGGGCGCATGCCAGAAAGGACTCGCTGTTTCATGGGAACGCTCGGAGGTGAGGGTGGCGATTGTAGGTTTGGGAGTGGGGTTGAGCACGGTGGGTTTCGCAAGGGTATGGGCCGATACACTGAGTCGCTGCCACAGCGATCGCATCATGAAGAATTTGGTCATCCTCATCTCCGGCCGCGGCTCCAACATGGTGGCGATTGCCGAGGCCTGTGTCGCCGAGGGCTGGGACGCGCACATTGCGGCAGTCATCAGCAACCGGGGCGATGCGGGCGGTCTGGCCTACGCGCGGGATCATGGCATCGCGACGGCCGTGGTCGACCACCGCGAATTCAACAGCCGTGAAGCCTTCGATGCGGCGTTGGTGCAGGCCATTGACGGCTACGCGCCCGACCTGATCGTGCTCGCTGGCTTCATGCGGATCCTGACGCCGGGCTTCGTGCAGCGCTACGCCGGTCGCATGTTGAACATCCACCCGTCGCTGCTGCCTGCGTTCCCCGGTCTGCACACGCACCGCCGTGCCATCGAAGCCGGCTGCAAGGTCGCGGGCACCACCGTGCACGTGGTGACGTCGGAGCTAGACCATGGTCCGATCGTTGCACAGGCGGTGGTGGCTGTGCAGCCTGATGACACCGAGGACACGCTGGCCGCACGGGTGCTGGTGATGGAGCACAAGCTCTACCCACGCGCAGTGTGCTGGTGGATCGAAGACGCGCTCTACCGCACCGACGACGGGCGCATCGTGCATCGCGGCGGCGAGCCGCAGTCGCTGATCGAAGGCGGCTGAGTGGGCCGGGCCGAGGTCGCCCCGGATAATCAGGCCCATGCATCCAAACGCCCTGCTTGAACTTGCCACGGAACTGCTGCATCGGGTGATGCAGTTCGATGCCCCAGCTGACAACGTCGTCTCCGACTTCTTCCGCCAGAACCGAGGTCTCGGCATGCGCGAGCGCCACACGCTGGCCGAGACCACCTACACCGTGCTGCGCCAGCGCCCGCTGTTCCAGCACCTGGCGCAGTCGGGGAAGGGCGAGATCGAGCGGCGCTTGGCGCTGCTCGGCTGGCAGGGCAATGCCGCTTTTTTGCGTGCCGCGTTGCTGGAGCATGAGGTGCTGTGGCTGGAAAAAGTCGCCGCCATCGACCGCGCGTCGCTGCCCGAGAAGCTGCGCCACAACCTGCCGGAATGGCTGGCCGATCGGCTGCACGCTGAAGTTGGCGACGATTTCTGGCCGCTGGTCGAGGCGCTGAACGGCAGCGCGCCGCTGGACCTGCGGGTCAACACCTTCAAGGCCAAGCGCGACGCGGTGCAAGCCGAATTCAAGGCGGCGAACATCGATGCGCTACCGACGCCGTATTCGCCGTGGGGCCTGCGCATCGAAGGCAAGCCGGCGCTGCACAAGCTCGAGGTGTTCCTGCGCGGCGACGTCGAGGTGCAGGACGAAGGCAGCCAGCTGCTGGCGCTGCTGACCGACGCCAAGCGCGGCGAGATGGTCGTCGACTTCTGCGCTGGCGCCGGCGGCAAGACGCTGGCGCTCGGCGCCTCGATGCGCAACACCGGGCGCTTGTATGCCTTCGATACCTCCGGCCACCGGCTGGCGTCGCTGAAGCCGCGGCTGGCGCGCAGTGGGCTGTCCAACGTGCACCCGGTGCAGATCGCGCACGAGCGCGACGACCGCATCAAACGCCTCGCCGGCAAGATCGACCGGGTGCTGGTCGATTCGCCGTGTTCGGGCCTGGGCACGCTGCGCCGCAACCCCGATCTGAAATGGCGCCAGTCGCCGACCTCGGTCGATGAGCTGCGCATCAAGCAGGCGGCGATCCTCGCCAGCGCGTCGCGGCTGGTCAAACCGGGCGGGCGGCTGGTCTACGCGACTTGCAGTCTGCTGCGAACCGAGAACGAGGCCATCGCCGACGCGTTTTCCGCCGAGCGCCTGCGCGATTTCACGCCGGTGGCGGTCGAAGCGTTGCTGGAGGACGCGCATGTGGCGCAGGCCGCTGCGTTGGTCAGTGGCCCTTACCTGCGCCTGTGGCCGCATCGCCATGGCACCGATGGCTTCTTCGCGGCGGTCTGGCAACGCGCTTGATTCCGGCAGGGGCGGCCTCAAATCTCAACGGTTAGGCGGGCATTGATTTGTTCAGGCCATCCGGAGCTGCCGGGTGGCGCCTACAATCGGCAGGTGTGATTTATTGCAGCGCGGACGCGATTCATGAATGTATTGACGACGGTGTTGGACAGCCTCCTGAACTGGATGGCCAACGGCTTGATTGAGACCACCTGGTGGCAGGTGGTCCTGTACGCGTTGCTGACGACGCACATCACGATCGCAGCCGTGACGATCTTCCTGCACCGGTCGCAGGCACATCGGTCACTTGACCTGCACGCGATTCCGTCGCATTTCTTCCGTCTGTGGCTGTGGTTGGGCACCGGCCAGGTCACCAAGGAATGGGTGGCCGTCCACCGCAAGCACCACGCCAAGTGCGAAACCACCGACGACCCGCACAGCCCGCAGACGCGCGGCATCAAGACGGTGCTCTTGACCGGCGCAGAGTTGTACCGGGTCGAGACGAAGAACCCCGATACCCTGGCCAAGTACGGCCTCGGCACGCCGGACGACTGGTTGGAGCGCAACCTGTACACACGCTACAGCTGGCAGGGCGTTGGCGTGACGATGCTGATCGATCTGGCGCTGTTCGGCGCTGCCGGGCTGGCGGTCTGGGCCGTCCAGATGGCGTGGATCCCGATCACGGCCGCCGGCATCATCAATGGCCTGGGCCATTGGTGGGGCTACCGCAATTTCGAGGCGCAGGACGCCTCGACCAACATCTCGCCCTGGGGCATCCTCATCGGCGGCGAGGAGTTGCACAACAACCATCACACCTTCCCGACCTCGGCCAAGCTGTCGGTCAAGCCCTACGAATTCGACATCGGCTGGATGTACATCCGTGCGATGGAGTTGATCGGCTGGGCCACCGTGCGCAAGACCGCGCCGCAGCTGAAGCTTGGCGCCATCAAGCCGGTGGCTGACTCGAAGACGCTCGAGGCGATCATCGCCAACCGTTACGAGGTGATGGCGAAGTACGCCAGCCACCTGCGCGACGAATGCCGCAGCGAATTGGCGCGGCTGAAGTCCGAGGGCGCGCAGAACACCGTGTGCTGGAAAGACATGCACCTGGCCCAGCGCTGGCTGCATCGCGATCACGACAAGATTCCCCACGGCGTGCAGGAACGGGTAGCCTCGGTGTGCGCCCAAAGCGCTGTGCTGTCGAAGCTGGTCACGATGCGCGAAGAACTGCGTGGCCTCTGGACGCGCACCAACGTGTCTGCTGACCAGCTGGTGATCGATCTGCAGGCCTGGTGCAAGAAGGCCGAGGACAGTGGCATTGCGGCGCTGCAGGAATTCGCGCTGAAGCTGCGCGCAGCGCACGCCTGACAACCAACGGGCCGACAAAACAAAACGCCCCGCAATGCGGGGCGTTTTTCCGTCCGAACGAAGCCGTTAGCGCAGCTTCGTTTCCTTGTACATCACATGCTTGCGTGCCTTCGGATCGAATTTCATGATCTCGATCTTCTCGGGCTTGGTCTTCTTGTTCTTGTCGGTCGTGTAGAAATGACCGGTGCCGGCTGACGATTCCAGCTTGATTTTTTCGCGTCCACCTTTTGCCATGATCCGCTCCTAAATCAGATTTCGCCGCGGGCGCGCAGGTCGGCAACGACCTTCTCGATGCCCACCTTGTCGATCAAGCGCAGTGCCGCATTGGAGATGCGCAGGCGCACCCAGCGGTTTTCTT
>JANXTP010000074.1 GCA_025352345.1 Burkholderiales bacterium
GCGTTGGCGGCCTCACGGACCAGATCGAGCTCGTCGTGCAGGTAGTTGGCGAACTCGGCCACCACCTCACGCGGCTTCAGGCGCTTGCCGTCGGCCGAGAAGCGCTCGACCCAGCGTGCCAGCGTGCGCATCAGCGACAGGTCGTCGTCCATCACTTCGAGCATGCCCGGGCGCAGCACCTTGACCGCGACCTCGCGGCCGTCTTTGAGCTGCGCGAAGTGCACCTGCGCGATCGAGGCACTCGCGACCGGCTCGGCGTCGAAGCGCGCGAAGATCGCGTCGATCGGCCGGCCGAAGGCCTTTTCGACCAGCGCACGTGCCTGGCTCGCGGGGAACGGCGGCACGCGGTCCTGAAGCTTGGCAAGCTCGTCGGCCAGGTCGGGCGGCAGCAGATCGCGGCGTGTCGACAGCACCTGACCGAACTTGACGAAGATCGGGCCAAGGCGCTCCAGGCCGAGGCGCAGCCGCTCGCCGCGCGGCGCATCGAGCGTGCGGCCGATCGTCATCACCCGCACCAGCAGGCGCACCGAACGCTGGCGGAAGCTGGACAGCGCCAGCTCGTCCAGCCCGTAGCGCAATACGGTGATCGTGATGAAGAGCAGCCGGGCGAGGTGCCTCAATGAAACCCCTCGTCGAACGCGTACGTTCGCCGATCCCTTGACGGAACCGGGTGCCGCGGCGCCCTGTCCGGCGGCGCGGACCCGGACGGCACGAGGGCCGGTCGCGTCCCGCCGCTGGCGGCCGGCAGAGGTCCACAAGGTGGGCCCCTGCGTGACCGATGGCGGCCCGGCGCTCGGCCCGTTCCGCTCATCGCCGCGCCACCAGGCCAGTCAGCGTGCGCACCGCCTCGCGCAACCCGGCGGCGATGCCGGCGGCAACGCGCGCGATTTCGCGCGCCGGGGCGACGCCGACGATGCGCGCGAGGTCGTCCTGGACGTCCCAGCGCAGGTTGTCGACGAGCCAGTTCAGATCGGTGGCGAAGGCGGCGTCGCCGGCCACATCGACTTTCGGCCGCGTGCCCGACAGCGCCTGCACCATCGCCAGCGCCGGGTTCGAGGCATCGACGCTGACGCGCAGATCGGGCTCGGTCGGTGCGAGCTCGCCACACCATTCAATCAGTCCGGCGGGCGTGACCCGAAACGCCGTCAACGGCAAGGCCGGCAGCAGACTCGGCCAGCCGTCGAACTGCAACTGGATGGAATGCCCGCTGTGAGCCCGCAGCCGTTCGGTGGCAACGGGCTCGGCGGCAAGCACGTGGTTGACGAGCAGCGTGACGCGCTCGATGGCCGCGCTGCCGAGCTGCGAGTTGAGAGTGTGAAACATGCGCGGATTGTAGGCACGCCCCCATCCGCTTCCCCCCGGATGCCGGGGAAGCGCAGCCTTGGTTTTGATGGAGAATCCGCCGTCACGTCGTTGCAGGCGTCACCCAAAAGGCATGCGGCGTGCTTGTGCGCGCTCGAGCGCTCTGCTCCAGAGCCAGGCATGCGTCACCGCACCGGAGACGCGTCGGAACGCGCGACATCACGAATCCATGTTTGAAGACCGAACCTACAAGAGAACGTTCTACAACGCACCACAGTCGGTGACGTCGCTCGTGGCGGCATTCCTCGAGCCCGGCATCACGGTGCTGACGTTCCTGATCGCCACGGTGTATTCCGACGAGCGGGTCGATCGACCCGCGCTCACGTTGTGCCTGTTGGTCTTCGCGCTCACCTTTCCGGGGCGCAACCGGTTCCGCGACAACCTGATCGCGGCCGGCGTCGACATCCTGTCGTCATGGGTCACGCTGCTGGCGATCCTCGCACTGTGCGGCTACGCAACGCGCAGCCTGCACTACTTTGAAGGCGACGTGCTGTTCGAATGGGCGATCGCGACGCCGATCCTGCAGTGGCTCGCGGTCTGGATCGGCAAGCTCGTGACGCAGCGGCTTTCGGCCCGGCCCGAGGCGCGCCGCACCGCGATCGTCGTCGGCGGCGGCGCACTCGGCGTGAAAGTGGCCAAGGCGCTGACCGAAAGCGCGGACTACGGGATCGATTTCGTCGGCTATTTCGACGATCGCACCGACGACCGCCTGCACCAGGAAGCCAGCGCGCAGCGCCTGGGCGGCCTGAAGGACGTCGCCTCCTATGCAACCGAGCACGGGGTGCGCGAGGTCTACATCACGCTGCCGCTGGGCTCGCAGCCACGCATCGTCGAACTGCTCGAAGAGGTGCAGGGCACGACCGCCTCGCTGTTCTTCGTGCCCGACGTGTTCGGCATCAGCATCATCCAGGGCCGGCTGCAGGACATGA
>JANXTP010000090.1 GCA_025352345.1 Burkholderiales bacterium
TGCGCGAGCGCATGTGCTCGATGTCCGGCATCCAGCCTGAGGATTCGTCGCAGCGGTAGTGCACCGGCGTGCCGCCCGACAGGCCGGCGACGGCCGTGTAGAGCGGGTAGTCGGGCGACGGGATCAGCACCTCGTCGCCGTCGTTGAGCAGGGCGTTCATGCCCATCGCGATCAGCTCGGAGGCACCGTTGCCGAGGTACACGTCGTCGATCGTCACGCCGGCGACGTTCTTCTGCTGCGTGTAGTGAACGACCGCCTTGCGCGGTGCGAACAGGCCCTTGCTGTCGGTGTAGCCGGCGCTGTTCGGCAGGTTGCGGATCATGTCCTGCACGATCTCGTCGGGCGGCTCCAGCCCGAACACCGCGAGATTGCCGATGTTCAGCTTGATGATCTTCTGCCCTTCTTCCTCCATCTGCCGGGCCTTGTCGAGCACCGGACCACGGATGTCGTAGCAGACGTTGGCGAGCTTGCTTGACTTGGCAACAGCTTTCAAAGCGGGGCTCCAGCACCGCGCCGACAGGGCGCGAAGCCTACAATTTTAGGCTCAGTGATCAACCGAGGTCGCCTTGAAACTGCACGCCGAACGGATCGAAGGAACCAACGCCATTGCACGCCACGGGCCCGACGGCGTGCTGGTCAACGGCGTGCAGCACACCTGCAGCGTGGTGGTGCCGTGGACGGGGCTGGTCACTGCCTGGCCCGTGACCCGTTTCGAGAACCTGGCCGCTGACCATTTCAAAGCGCTGGCCGAGCACGCACCCGAGCTGGTGATCTTCGGCAGCGGCGCACGATTGCGCTTTCCGCCGGCTGGCCTGCTGCGGCCGCTGATCGAGCGGCGTATCGGCGTCGAGACCATGGACACCGCCGCCGCCTGCCGCACCTACAACGTGCTGTTGTCCGAAGGCCGCACGGTGGTGGCAGCGCTGCTGTTCGAGCACTGAGCCCCTCGCAGAGACCGCACACACCGGTCACCGCCGTCCAGACACGACCCACCCCTATAATTGAAAGCTACGCGCAGCGACAGCGCAACACTCCACCTTTCCCATGACGCCAGCCCTCAACAAACCCCTCCCGGACTTTGAAGCGCTCGCCACCAGCGGAGTGAAATTCACCCCGCAGGCTTACGCCGGACGGACCGTGGTGTTGTACTTCTATCCTAAAGACAACACACCGGGCTGCACCACTGAAGCGATGCAGTTCCGTGATTTCCACAAGGAATTCATCGCCGCCGACGCGGTGGTGTTCGGTGTGTCGCGCGACAACATGGCCTCGCACGAGAAGTTCAAGCAGAACCTCGAACTGCCGTTCGACCTGATCGCCGACACCGAAGAAAAGCTGTGCCACATGTTCGGTGTGGTCAAGAACAAGATCATGTACGGCAAGAAGGTCAAGGGCATCGAGCGCAGCACCTTCCTGATCGACGGCGCCGGTGTGTTACGTGGCGAGTGGCGCGGCCTGAAGGTCGCCGGCCACGTCGAGGAAGTGCTGGCCGCCGCGCAGGCCCTGAAAGAGCAAGTCTGATCTGCCATTCATTCCCACGAAAAGCCGCACACACCCTGTGCGGCTTTTTTGTTTTCCGATACGCTGTCATGTAACTTCATTCGTCGCTGCCCCATGCCACTGCCCAAGCCGCCTGCCAAACGTGCCTCCTTGTTGTCTGCTACCGATTTCGAGTCCCAGGCTGCCGCCAAACCGACGAAGCGTTCCACGCGCACCAGCGCAGACGCCGAGCTCGCAGCGCCTGCCGAGTTGAACCTGTACGACCCAGCTGCGCTGGCGCCGACGCGCGCATCGAGCCCGGCGCCCGTGGCTGCAGCAGTCAAACGGCAGGAACCCAGGCCACGCCCCGCGAAGCCGCGTGGCACTGGCCCCGCCAAGCTGTTCGTGCTCGACACCAACGTGCTGATGCACGACCCGATGAGCCTGTTCCGCTTCGACGAGCACGACGTCTACCTGCCGATGATCACGCTCGAAGAGCTCGACGATCACAAGAAGGGCATGACCGAGGTCGCTCGCAATGCACGCCAGGTCAGCCGCGACCTTGACGCGCTGGCGGCGAACATGAGCGCACGCAAGAGCCAGAGCTCGATGGACGGCCTGGGTGAAGGCCTGCCACTGGCGCACACCGGCCACCGCGAGGCCGCGGGCAAGCTGTTCTTCCAGACCAATCTGGTCAATGTGACGCTGCCGGCCGGCCTGCCACAGGGCAAGGCCGACAACCAGATCCTGGGCGTGGTGCAGGCCTTGCGCGACCAGCAACCCGGACGCGAGGTGGTGCTGGTGTCGAAGGACATCAACATGCGCATCAAGGCGCGCGCCCTGGGCCTGCCGGCGGAAGACTATTTCAACGACAAGACGCTGGAAGACGGTGACCTGCTCTACACCGGCGTGCTGCAGCTGCCTCCTGATTTTTGGGACCGCCATGGCAAGACGATGGAAAGCTGGAACCAGGGCGGATTCACGTTTTACCGCATCAGCGGGCCGCTGGTGCCCACGCTGCTCATCAACCAGTTTGTTTACCTTGAAGCACCGGGCGCAGCGCCGTTGCACGCCAAGGTGACCGAGATCACCGGCAAGACCGCCGTGTTGCGCACGCTGCGCGAATACACCCACACCAAGAACGCGGTGTGGGGCGTGACCGCGCGCAACCGCGAGCAGAACTTCGCGCTGAACCTGCTGATGGATCCGGACTGCGACTTCATCACGCTCACCGGCACGGCAGGCACCGGCAAGACGCTGATGACACTGGCTGCCGGTCTCTCCCAGGTGATGGACGACCGCCGCTACACCGAGATCATCGTCACCCGGGTGACGGTGCCGGTGGGTGAAGATATCGGCTTCCTGCCCGGTACCGAGGAGGAGAAGATGAGCCCGTGGATGGGCGCCCTCGACGACAACCTCGAAGTGCTGGCGAAGACCGACGGCGGCGCCGGCGAATGGGGCCGCGCGGCCACCAACGACCTGGTGCGCAGCAAGATCAAGATCAAGAGCCTGAACTTCATGCGCGGCCGCACCTTCCTGAACAAGTTTGTGCTGATCGATGAGGCGCAAAACCTCACACCCAAGCAAATGAAAACGCTGATCACCCGCGCCGGTCCGGGCACCAAGATCGTCTGCCTGGGCAACCTGGCGCAGATCGACACGCCCTACCTGACCGAAGGCAGCTCGGGCCTCACCTACGCGGTCGACCGCTTCAAGGGCTGGCCGCACAGCGGCCACGTGACACTGGCGCGCGGCGAGCGGTCACGGCTGGCGGACTTCGCCAGCGAGGTGCTCTGACCCCGCGCGGAACCACCCACGCGGTCACAGCGCGGCGTCGTGCAAGCGCCAGTAGCTCGCGAAGCGCGGCACGCCAGAAGGCGTCATGCCGCGGTGGGTGTAGCTGATCCAGCTGCCCACCGGCGGCGGGTCGCGGCGCTCGGCATCAGTGAAACCGGTGCCGATGCGGAATTCGATGCCGCTGGCGCTGCGCACCCGCAAGGCGCCCATCAGATCGGCCAGGCGGCCATGGCCCGGCTCGTGGGCCAGCACCTGCGCTTCGGCATCCTGCAAGGGCTTGAGCTTCCACAGCGCGCTGCTGCGTCCGGGCGACCAAAGCGCATCGGCACGGTGCAGCACCAGGCCTTCGCCACCGCCGCGGACCACGCTGTCGAGCCGCTGCTGCAAGGCGGCGCGATCGGGCAATTGGGTTTGTTCGACGGCCGCCCAGACCGTAGCCCGCGAGGCCGCAGCCAGCGCGGCGATGCGTGCGGCGCGTGTGGCGAAATCGCCCGGCGCACCTGGCAGATCGAACACCATCAGCCGCAGTGCGCGCCAGCCGGCGTCATCCGGCGTGACCCTGCGAACCGTGCCGGACACGAGGTCGAAACGCTCGCGCCCGCCCCACAGTTCGCCGTCCAGCGCGACCGGTGGCAAGGCCTCGGTGAACCAGGCAGGCGCAGGGACCGGTCGACCACTGCGAAAGCGCAGCCAACCACTATCCCAGATGGCCCGCACACCATCGAGTTTTTCGCTGACGAGGTGGCCGCGAGGGTCAATGTCGGGTCGCGCTTCGGACAGCAGCGCAATGGAGGGCGCGCCCAGTGCCTCGTCGGCGCGAGGCTTGGCGTTGGAACGCGCTACCGGCCACGCCGCGGCCACAGCGGCAAGTGCATGGCGGCGCGAGCAAGGGATGTCGAACAAGGTCATGGCATCGGCTCCATCGTTGCGGAGCCGCCAGTCTGTTCATTGCACAGCGCTTCGCCCATCCCCCCGAGCGCGGACAGCCGTTCGGGGGACAACGACGGTGGAGCGCCCGGGCGCAGCCGGTCAGGACACCAGCGTGTCCTTGATCTGCTGCAGCGAGGTCGGATCGTCGATTGTCGTCAGATCGCCCGGATCCCGGTGTTCACACACGGCTTGAATCGCGCGGCGCAGCAGCTTGCCGGAGCGGGTCTTCGGCAGCGCGCTGACGAAGCGCACCCCGGCCGGCCGGGCCAGCGCGCCGAGCTGGGCGCCGACCACCTTCATCACCTCGGCTTCCAACGTCGCTGCATCGGCTGCGGTCGCGGCCCTCGATGAATCCCTCAGCACGACGAACGCCATCGCCACCTGCCCCTTCAGCGCATCGGCGACTCCCACCACTGCGACCTCGGCCACCGCGGCATGGCTGGAAATGCTTTCCTCGATCTCGCGCGTGCCGAGCCGGTGGCCGGCGACGTTGATCACGTCATCGGTGCGACCGAGGATGAAGTAATAGCCGTCGGCATCGCGCAGCCCCCAGTCGAAGGTGCTGTAGACCAGCTTGCCGGGCGCGCCGCTCCAGTAGGTCTTGACGAAGCGCTCGTCGTCGCGCCAGACGGTCTGCATGCAGCCCGGCGGCAGCGGCCCGTCGATGACCAGCACGCCCTTCTGGTTAGGTTCGGTCAGCTCCAGGCCGGTCAACTCGTCCCTCACCTTGACGGCATAGCCGTACATCGCGAAGCCCGGGCTGCCCAGCTTCGCCGGCGCGGGTTCGACGCCGTGGGCGATGGTGAGGATCGGCCAGCCGGTTTCGGTCTGCCAGTAGTTGTCGATGACGGGTTTGCCCAGCGCTTGTGAAATCCACGCCGCGGTGGGCTCGTCGAGCGGCTCACCCGCCAGGAACAGCGCGCGCAGCGACGACAGGTCGTATTGCGACAGGTATTTCGGGTCAGCTTTCTTCAGAACCCGGATCGCGGTCGGCGAGCTGAACATCACCGACACGCGGTACTTCTCGACCAGGCTCCACCAGATGCCAGCATCCGGCCGCGTCGGCAGGCCCTCGTACAAGATGGTGGCCATGCCATTGATCAACGGCGCGTAGACGATGTAGCTGTGGCCGACCACCCAGCCGATGTCGCTGCCAGAGAAGAAGGTCTCACCCGGGTGGGCGCAGTAGATGTGCTTCATGCTGGCGGCCATGGCCACCGCGTAGCCCCCGGTGTCGCGCTGCACGCCCTTGGGCTTTCCGGTGGTGCCGCTGGTGTACAGCGTGTAGCTCGGGTGCGTGGACTCGACCCAGGTACAGGGGACGACCGCCGCGATGTGCTGCTCGCGCAGCGCTTCGTAGGACACATCACGCCCGGCAACGAGTTCCATCGGGCTCAGCCCGCGATCGATCAGCAGCACTTTCTGCGGCTTGTGTGACGCCAGCCGGATCGCTTCGTCGAGCAGCGGTTTGTAGGGCAGCACCTTGCCCGAGCGGCTGCCCGCGTCGGCGCTGATGATCACGGTGGGCTGCGCATCGTCGATGCGGCTCGCCAGGCTGCCGCTGGCAAAGCCGCCGAACACCACCGAATGGATGGCACCGATGCGCACGCAGGCCAGCATCGCGAACACCGCCTGCGCCACCATCGGCATGTAGATCAGCACCCTGTCCCCCTGCTGCACGCCCAGCGACAGCAGGATCGCCGCCATCCGCTGCACCTCGGCATGCAGTTCGCGGTAGTTGTAGGTTCGCTCGGCGTCGGTTTCGGTCGACACGCAGATCAGCGCCGCCTGGTCGCCGCGCTCAGCCAGATGGCGATCGACCGCGTTGTGGCACAGGTTGGTCCGACCGCCGACGAACCAGCGGGCAAATGGCGGATTGCTGTGGTCACAGACCTGATCGAACGGTCGGTGCCAGTCGATCAGCGCGGCCTGCTCGGCCCAGAAAGCGTCGCGGTCGGTCAGCGAGCGCTGGTGGAAGTCGGCATAGCGGGTCATGTGTGTCTCCAGTGGTTCGGGCCCGGCTCTGCGGCCGGTCTCACGGCGATCGATCTCAGGCGATGTTGACGACCAACCGGCCTCGCACCTTGCCGTCGATCAAGTCGGTCGCACGCGCCACGCAATCGTCGAGCGTGATGTCTTCGGCCATCGCTTCCAGCAGGCTCAGGTCGATGTCGCGCGCCAGCCGCGCCCAGGCTTGCTCGCGCAGCGCGAGCGGAACGATGACGCTTTCAACGCCCACCAGCGTCACGCCGCGCAGGATGAACGGCATCACCGTGGCCGGCAGGTCTGCGCCCTGTGCCAGCCCGCAGGCAGCAACCACGCCGTTGTAGCGCGTCTGCGCCAGCGCATTGGCCAGCGTGTGGCTGCCGACCGCATCGACCACCGCCGCCCAGCGCTCTTTCTGCAACGGCTTGCCGGGCGACGACAGCTCGGCGCGGTCGATCACCGTGGTGGCTCCCAACTTCTTCAGGTAATCGGCCCCGGCCGCCTTGCCGGTGGCCGCGACCACGGTGTGGCCCGCCTTCGCCAGCAGCATGGTCGCGACACTGCCGACGCCGCCAGTGGCGCCCGTCACCAGCACCTCGCCATCGCCGGGCTTCACGCCATGGCGTTCGAGCGCCAGCACGCACAGCATCGCGGTGTAGCCGGCGGTGCCGAGCGCCATCGCCTGGCGAGTCGTGAAGGCTTCGGGCAGCTTCACCAACCAGTCGCCCTTCAGCCGCGCCCGCGCGGCCAGGCAGCCCCAGCGCGTTTCACCCAATCCCCAGCCGTTGTGGATGAAGCGGTCGCCCGGCTTCCATTTCGGATGGCTGCTTTCCAGCACCGTGCCAGCGCCGTCGATGCCGGCGATCATCGGCCAGCTGCGCACCACCGGCCCGCGTTGGGTGATCGCGAGGCCGTCCTTGTAGTTCAACGTCGAGTGAGAGATGGCCGCCAGCACATCGCCCTCGGGCAATTGGGCCTCATCGACCGGCTTCACCGAAGCGATGAATCCGGCGTCGGACTTTTCAAGCAGCAGCGCTTTGAACATGAGCATTCCTTGTGGTTCCTGGTCATCCCCCGGGGGGGTGTAAGCATCGCGCAGATGGCTGTCTGGCGTCTGACAGGGCCCCACCGCCCGAACGAATCGCATTTGACGCCCTCCGGGGCCTCGCCTATCCTGCGCCGCATGCCGAAAACCCCCACCGCCTGCGCGCAGCCCCCACACCGTGTGCGGGTTTGGTGCCGGGGGACGGCGGTGATCGGCCTGGTCACAGCCGCAGTCTGCTGGCAGCCGCTGGCGGTGGCCGCCCCCGCCGAGGGCCCGCCCGATGCAGTGACACGCTTGCTAATCGACCGTGGCCTGCTGGCTGCCGACACGACCAGCGTCGCGCCCACGCTGGCGCAGAAGCTACGCGACGGCGCCTCCGACATGGTGCTGACCGCGATGAACTTCCTCGGTGTGCCCTACCGGCGCGGCGGAACGACCGAGGCCACCGGCTTCGATTGCAGCGGCTTCACCCGCCACATATTCGAGATGAGCCTGGGCCTGGTGCTGCCGCGCCGCGCCAACGAGCAGGCGAACGCGGCAGGGCTGACGAAGGTCGGACGTGACGAGTTGCGCCCTGGCGACCTGGTGTTTTTCAACACGATGCGGCGCGCCTTCTCGCATGTGGGCATCTACGTTGGCGACGGCAAGTTCATCCATTCGCCAGCCGCCGGCGGCGCGGTGCGTGTCGATGACATGCGCTACGCCTACTGGAGCCAGCGCTTCAACGGCGCCCGACGCGCCGGGCCCGCGATCGAGCTGGTGCCCCAGGCCGCGGCGCAAACCGGAGCCGGCGCTCGCTGAATCACCCGCGCCGCTGACCGCAAAGGCCGCGGCCCGCAGCCCTGCGTTCACAATTCGGCAATGGTTGAGAAAGTGATTCCGTTGGCCGATCACCGCTATGCGTCGGCCGTGCCGATCATCCCGGCGGATCTCACTGCGCCGATCGGATCGCTGCGCGACCAGCTCGCCCGCCCGCTGCGCGACCTGCGCATCTCGGTCACCGACCGCTGCAACTTCCGCTGCAGTTACTGCATGCCGAAAGCGGTGTTCGACCCGCGCTACGACTTCCTGCCGCACAGCTCGCTGCTGAGCTTCGAGGAGATCACCCGGCTGGCACGGCTGTTCGTGGCGCACGGCGTGCACAAGATCCGGCTGACCGGCGGCGAGCCGCTGCTGCGCAAGGGCCTCGACCAATTGGTGCACCGGCTGAGCGAACTGCGCACACCCGAGGGCCAAGCGGTCGATCTGACGCTGACCACCAACGCCTCGCTGCTGGCGAAGAAGGCGCAGGCCTTGCGCGATGCGGGCCTGCAGCGCATCACCATCAGCCTCGATGCGCTCGACGACGCGGTGTTCCGGCGCATGAACGACATGGACTTTCCAGTCGCCGAGGTGCTCAAAGGCATCGAGGCCGCCGAGCGCGCGGGTCTCGGGCCGATCAAGGTCAACATGGTGGTCAAGCGCGGCACCAACGACCACGAGATCCTGCCGATGGCGGCGCACTTCCGGCGCACGAAGGTGGTGCTGCGCTTCATCGAGTACATGGACGTGGGCGCCACCAACGGCTGGCGCATGGACGAGGTGCTGCCGTCGGCCGAGATGATCGCGCGGATCAACGCGGCGTATCCGCTGGAAGCACTTCAGGCGAACGACAGCGGCGAGACCGCGCAGCGTTGGCGATACCGGGACGGTGCAGGCGAGATCGGCGTGATATCAAGCGTCACGCAAGCCTTCTGCCGCGACTGCAACCGCGCGCGGCTGTCCACCGAAGGCAAGCTGTTCCTGTGCCTGTTCGCCACCCACGGCCACGACCTGCGCGCGCTGCTGCGCGGTGGGGCAGGTGATTTGGAGATCGCCAGCGCGATCGGCTTGGTGTGGCAGCAGCGCGGGGACCGGTATTCGGAGTTGCGGGCCGCAGGCAATGACACCGCAACTGGCGCCGATGGCTCTGGGCCGCGTCGCGTCGAGATGCATTACATCGGCGGGTAGGCCCCTCATGAATTGCAGCATGTGGAGGTCTGGTCGCGAGCAAGTGTCTTATGAAGAAAGCTCGCTCTGCTGCGACTTCACATGCACGTATCCGCGTAACGGTCAGCCTCAATGTTTCTACCTGATTGACCGGACGACGGAAAATGAAGTCGAACGCAAGCTCACGCCGAACGAACTGGCGCGCATCGAAATTTGCCCCCGAGACGACCTGCCCACTCGAAGGTTTCCTCGCTTCAAGATCGGCAGTCAAGAACTGATGGTTGTTCGCGGTCAATCACTCCGAGAACTTGGTGGTCACCCGCGGCATTTCGCAAGCTAATGATCCCCACTGAACACATCACTGGTCTGATCCTGGCCGGCGGCCGGGGCAGCCGGATGGGTGGGGTCGACAAGGGTTTGCAGAACCACTGGGGCATTCCGCTCGCGCTGCATGCCATGCAGAGGCTGTCGCCGCAGGTCGGCACGGTGATGATCAGTGCCAACCGCCACCTCGACACCTACGCGTCGTTGGGCGTTCCGGTGTGGCCCGACGCGATGCCCGACTACGCCGGGCCACTCGCGGGCGTTCTCGCAGGGCTGGAACACTGCGACACGCCCTACTTGGTGACGGTGCCCTGCGACACGCCGAACTTTCCGACCGATCTGGTCGCGCGGCTGGCGGTTGGTTTGATCGCAAAGGACACGCAGATCGCGATGGCCGCGACGCGCGATGGTGATGGCGCGCAGGCGCAGCCTGTGTTCTGCCTGATGACGTGCAGCCTGAAAGACAGCCTGATCGAATTCATCGCCAGCGGCCAGCGCCAGGTCGAGCGCTGGACGGCTTTGCACCGCTGTGCCACGGTGCTGTTCGACGACGTGGCCGCTTTTGCCAACGCCAACACCGCACAAGAGCTACACCAGTTACAGACGGCTGCGATGACGCCGGGCGTGATTCAAACCGGCGACCGGGACAATGTGCTCCCGTTCGCCGGCCTTGCCTGAAAAGCGTCAGCGCTTCGCCAGCCGCTGCCAGGTCTCGACGACGGTGTCGGGGTTCAGCGAGATCGACACGATGCCTTCGGCCGCCAGCCAGTCGGCAAAGTCAGGGTGATCGCTCGGGCCCTGGCCGCAGATGCCGACGTACTTGCCCACCGCACGGCAGGCCGCGATGGCGCGTGAAATCATCGCCTTGACGGCCGGATCGCGCTCGTCGAAGTCGCGCGCCAGCAGCTCCATGCCGGAGTCGCGGTCCAGGCCCAGCGTCAGCTGCGTCAGGTCGTTCGAGCCGATCGACATGCCGTCGAAGTACTCGAGGAACTGCTCGGCCAGGATCGCGTTGCTCGGGATCTCGCACATCATGATCACGCGCAGGTCGTCGGTGCCGCCGAGTGCCGCGCGCTTCAGACCCCGCTCAGCCAGCATCTCGGTGACGCGCTTGGCTTGACCCAAGGTGCGTACGAACGGGATCATGATCTCGACGTTGCACAGGCCCATGTCGTTGCGCACCCGCTTGAGCGCCTCGCACTCCATCGCGAAGGCTTCTCCGAATTCCTCGCTGACGTAGCGCGACGCGCCGCGGAAGCCAAGCATCGGGTTCTCTTCTTCCGGCTCATAGCGTGAGCCACCGATCAGCTTGCGGTACTCGTTGCACTTGAAGTCGCTCAGGCGCACGATCACCGGCTTCGGCCAGAAGGCCGCCGCGATGGTGGCGACACCTTCGACCAGCTTGTCGACGTAAAACGCTCGCGGCGACGCATGGCCGCGCGCCACCGATTCGACCGCCTTCTTCAGATCGAGGTCGATGTTCGGGTAGTCGAGGATCGCCTTCGGGTGGACGCCAATGTTGTTGTTGATGATGAATTCGAGCCGCGCCAGGCCGACGCCGCTGTTGGGCATTTGCGCGAAGTCGAAGGCGAGCTGCGGGTTGCCCACGTTCATCATGATCTTGATCGGGCAGTACGGCAGTTCGCCGCGCACCACGTCGCTGATCTCGGTCTCCAGCAGGCCGTCGTAGACGTAGCCGGTGTCGCCCTCTGAACAGGCCACCGTCACCAGCGCGCCGTCCTTCAAGGTGTCGGTGGCGTCGCCGCAGCCGACCACCGCCGGCACGCCGAGCTCGCGAGCGATGATGGCCGCATGGCAGGTTCGGCCACCGCGGTTGGTGACGATCGCGCTGGCGCGCTTCATCACCGGCTCCCAGTTCGGATCGGTCATGTCGGCGACCAGCACGTCGCCGGGCTGTACCGTGTCCATGTCGGCCAGGCTGTGCACGATGCGCACCGGGCCAGTACCGATCTTCTGGCCGATCGCGCGGCCTTCAGCGAGCACCGTGCCAGTGGACTTCAACTTGTAGCGCTGTTCCAGCTTGCCTTCGGACTGGCTCTTCACCGTCTCGGGGCGCGCCTGCAGGATGTAGAGCTTGCCGTCACTGCCGTCCTTGCCCCATTCAATGTCCATTGGGCGGCCGTAGTGCTGCTCAATGATCAGCGCGTAGTGCGCCAGCTCGGCCACGTCGGCGTCGGTCAGAGAATAGCGGTTGCGCAGTTCCGGCGCGGTGTCTACCGTTGAGACCAGCTTGCCGGTGGCGGCGCGGTCGGCAGCGCTGGCGAACTCCATCTTGATCAGCTTCGAGCCCAGGTTGCGGCGGATGATGGCCGGCTTGCCCGCACGCAGCATCGGCTTGTGGACGTAGAACTCGTCCGGGTTCACGGCACCCTGCACCACCGTTTCACCGAGGCCATAGCTGGAGGTGATGAACACCACGTCCTTGAAGCCGCTTTCGGTGTCGATGGTGAACATCACACCGGCCGACCCGAGGTCAGAGCGCACCATGCGCTGCACGCCGGCCGACAAGGCCACTTCGGCATGCGCGTAGCCCTTGTGCACCCGGTAGCTGATGGCGCGGTCGTTGTAGAGGCTCGCGAACACCTCCTTCATCTTGTGCAACACGTCGTCGATGCCGACCACGTTCAGGAAGGTCTCCTGCTGGCCGGCAAAACTGGCATCTGGCAGGTCTTCGGCAGTGGCCGATGAGCGAACCGCGAAAGACGCGCCGGGGTTGCCCGCAGTCAGCGCCTCGAAATGATGGCGGATGGCCTGGCCCAAGTCGGCAGGAAACGGGGTGTCTTCGATCCACTGGCGAATTTGTGCACCCGCCTCGGCGAGCGCTCGCACGTCGTCGGTGTTCAGCGTTTTCAGGTGCGCCTCGATGCGCGTGGCCAGGCCGTTGTGCGCCAGGAACTGCCGAAAGGCGTGCGCCGTGGTAGCGAAGCCACCAGGGACCCGCACGCCGGTGGCCGACAACTGACTGATCATTTCGCCGAGCGAGGCGTTCTTGCCGCCCACCGACTCGACGTCGGTCATCCTCAAGTGTTCAAGCGGTACGACCAGCGCGGTCGCCAGGTTCTGGGTTGACATGGAAAAGCTCCGTGATGTGAAAAACCAGTGCCGCCTGCGAGGCATGTGCGGGGCCCGAGCGAGGCTTCGAGGGCAACCATCCACCACCGCAAACATCGGAGGCATCGACTGCGTGCGACGGGTGGCGAAGTGGCAGCAACATGGGCAGGAGACTTTCAACCGAGTTTACGGTTGAAATCCCTATGATGTGGTTGGTTACCCCCTTGAGAGGTCTGCCCACATGTCGAACCGCACAGTCTTCTTCGTCTCCGACGGCACGGGCATCACCGCCGAGACCTTTGGCAACTCGATCCTGAACCAGTTCTCGATCCGGCCGCACCATGTGCGCCGACCGTTCATCGACAGCGTCGACAAGGCGCACCAGGTGATGCGCGAGATCAACCATGCTGCCGAGGTTGAGGGCTGCAAGCCCATCGTCTTCGTGACGCTGATCGACCCCGCGGCGCAGACCATCTTCAAGGAGAGCTGCGCCGGCCTGGTGCTCGACCTGTTCAACACCTTCATCGAGCCGCTGGAGGCGGAATTCGGCGTCAAGTCCAACCACCGGGTCGGGCGCTTCTCCGATGTGTCGAAAAGCCAGGAGTACACCGACCGCATCGAGGCGATCAACTTCTCGCTCGCCCACGACGATGGCCAGTCGTCGAAGAACCTGCTGTCGGCCGACGTGATCCTGGTCGGTGTCAGCCGCAGCGGCAAGACGCCAACCTCGCTGTACCTGGCCATGCAGCACGGCATCAAGGCGGCCAATTGCCCATTGATCCCGGAGGATTTCGACCGCGGTCACATCCCGCCGGCCCTGGAGCCTTACAAGAAAAAATGCTTCGGCCTGACGATTGATCCGGTGCGGCTGAACCAGATCCGCACCGAACGCCGCCCCGACAGCACCTACGCCTCGCTGAACAACTGCCGCTACGAGGTGCGCGCCGCCGAGACGATGATGCGCAAGGCCGGTATCGCCTGGCTGTCGTCGACGCACAAATCGATCGAGGAAATCGCCACCACCATCCTGCGCGACATTCGGCCGGATCGGCTGATGTATTGATCAACAACCGAATAAAGTTGATATCATGATATCTTCTGTATCGGGAGATATCAGTGGCCCAGTTCACCGTCAGAAACCTCGAAGAGGATTTAAAGACTCGCCTCAAGCGCCGAGCGGCACGGCATGGTGCCAGCATGGAAGAGGAAGTGCGCCAGATCCTGCGCAATGCGGTCAAGGACGAGACCCCTCCCGCCGCTCGGCTGGGCAGCCGCATCGCGGCGCGCTTTGCCAAGGTCGGCCTCGCCCAGCCCTTGCCTGAGTTGAAGGGTCAGCCGGTGCGGCCGGTGCGCTTCGGCGAATGATCATCCTCGACACCAATGTGTTGTCGGAGCTGATGCGCAGCGCGCCCGACCCAGCCGTCGTGGCCTGGCTCGATGGGCAGGCCGCCGAATCGGTCTGGCTCACCAGCATCACCTTGTTTGAGGCGCGCATGGGCTTGGCGCTGCTGCCCAGCGGCAAACGCCGCCGTGCGCTCGAAGACAGTTTCGAGCAGTTGCTGGCGCAGGAACTCGAACACCGCGTGCTGCCCTTCGACGCAGAGGCCGCAGCGCAGGCGGCCTTGCTCGGCGCAGCGCGCCAGCAGGCCGGACGCGTCGCCGACATGCGCGACACACAGATCGCCGGTATCGCGATGGCCCGCCGGGCCACGCTCGCCACACGCAATCTGAAGCATTTCGACGACCTGACGACACCGGTGTTCAACCCTTGGGGTTGAATCCGCCGATGCAGCATGTCGACGCGGTGATCATCGGCGCCGGCGCCGCCGGGCTGCATTGCGCGGCGATCGCCGGACAGCGCGGCTTGCGGGTCCTGCTGATCGACCATGCCGAGCGGGTGGCCGAGAAGATCCGCATCTCCGGTGGCGGGCGCTGCAACTTCACCAACCGCGACACCACGCCGGCCCAGTTCCTGTCGGCCAACCCGGCGTTCTGCCGCTCGGCGCTGGCCCGCTACACACCTACCGATTTCATCGCGCTGCTGCAGCGACACCGCATCGCCTTTCACGAAAAGCACAAGGGTCAGCTGTTCTGCGACGAGTCCAGCGAAGACATCATCGCTATGCTGCTACGCGAGTGCGACGCCGGGGCGGTGACGCGCTGGCAGTCCTGCGCGGTGCACTCAGTCGCGCAAGGCGCCAGCGGCTTCGAGATCGCCACCGACCGCGGAACGGTGCGCGCCGCGCGCGTGGTCGTCGCGACCGGAGGCCTGTCGATCCCGAAGATCGGCGCCACCGACTTCGGCCACCGCCTGGCGCGCCAGTTCGGCCATGCCATCGTCGAGACGCGTCCGGCGCTGGTGCCCTTGACCTTTGACGCCACGGCCTGGCAGCCATTCGTCGCGCTCGCTGGCTTGTCGCTGGAGGCGGTCGTGTCCACCGGCGGCGATGGCGGCAACGGTAAACGCCGTGGCAAGAGCGGTGGCGAGTTCACTGAGGATCTGCTGTTCACCCATCGAGGCCTGAGCGGGCCGGCGGTGCTGCAGATTTCGACCTACTGGCGCCCTGGCACGCCGCTGGTGCTGGACCTGGTGCCGCAGCACGATCTGCAAGGCACGTTGGCCGCGGCCAAGACGACCTCGCGGCGCAAGCTGTCCAACGAGTTGGCCGAATGGTTGCCGCGGCGCCTCGCAGACACCTGGCTGCTCACCCACCCGGACATCGCCGACAGGCCGATGCCCGACATGCGCGACCGCGATCTGGCCGCGCTCGCCGCCAGCCTGAAGCAATGGCAACTCGTGCCCAGCGGCACCGAGGGCTACCGCAAGGCCGAGGTCACTGCCGGTGGCATTGACACCCGGGAGCTCAGTTCGATCACGCTGGAAAGCAGGCGGGTGCCGGGCCTGCACTTCATCGGCGAGGTGGTCGATGTGACGGGCTGGCTGGGGGGCTACAACTTCCAGTGGGCCTGGGCCAGCGCGGCAGCCTGTGCCGGCGCGCTGTCGGCGCCTACCAGCACATTGGCTGGTTGAAACCGGTCAGGTTGCCAGCTTCGGGATGGCTGTCTATAATCTCGCGCTTTGCTGGCAAACACGCTTTGTGGTGGTTTGCTTGCGCGACTCGAGAGTCCGGACCTTCCGTTTCGATGTCGAGCATCCCGCCCCAAGCACATTCAATCTGGATTCAATCGATACATGACTACGATTCGCGTGAAAGAAAACGAGCCATTCGACGTGGCATTGCGCCGCTTCAAGCGCACCATCGAGAAACTCGGCCTGCTGACCGACCTGCGGGCACGCGAGTTTTACGAAAAGCCGACCGCCGAGCGCAAGCGCAAGAAGGCAGCGGCAGTGAAGCGCCACTTCAAGCGCGTTCGCAGCATGCAGCTGCCGAAAAAGCTGTTCTGACAGTCTTCTCGCGCCACCGAAAGGCCCGCTCTTTGCGGGCTTTTTCTTTGCCCCGCGGACTTTCCCGCATGATCAACATTCACCGGACGCGCCACCATGAGCCTGAAAGACCAGATCACCGAGGACATGAAGACCGCGATGCGCGCCAAGGACGCGCCCCGGCTGCTGACGATCCGCGGGCTGCTGGCCGCCTGCAAGCAGCGCGAGGTCGATGAACGCATCGTCCTCGACGATGCAGCCGTCATCGCCATCATCGACAAGCTGATCAAACAGCGCAAGGACTCGATCTCGCAGTTTGGCGCCGCCGGCCGCACCGACCTGGTCGACAAGGAAACCGCCGAGCTGACGGTGCTGGAAGGCTACCTGCCGCAGCGCCTCGGTGCCGACGAGATCACCGCGCAAGTGCAGGCCATCGTCGCCGAACTTGGTGCCACCGGCCCGGGCGACATGGGCAAGGTGATGGCGGTGGTCAAGGGCCAGCTGGCCGGCAAGGCCGACATGGGCCTGGTGTCGGCTGCCGTCAAGCAGGCCTTGGCCCGCTGAACCCACACCCCGCGAGAAGAACCACCATGAGCTTGCCGCCATTGCAACCTTTGAGCGCCGACGTCAGCGCCAGCTCCCAGCTCGAACCGGCTGCGATGGCCTTGCTGGCTCAGGCCGGCTTCAAGAGCGTCATCAACAACCGACCGGACCACGAAGGCGGCACCGATCAGCCGACCAGCGCCGCGATCGAAGCTGCCGCCATGGCCGCTGGGCTGCGCTACGCGCACCTGCCGGTCGCGCCGGGCTACCAGAGCCCGGAAGAGATCGCGAGGTTCCGCGAACTGTTGGACGCGATGCCCAAGCCGCTGTTGGTGTTCTGCCGCACCGGCACCCGCTCGGGCAAGCTGTTCCAGGCCGCCACCTCGGCCTGATTCAAGCCTGGTGCTCAAGCTGCTCAAGCTGTCGCGCCTGATCGACCGGCTGAACGCCACGGTTGGGCGCTGGGTGGCATGGCTGGTGCTCGCCGCGGTGCTGATCAGCGCCGGCAACGCGGTGGTGCGCAAGCTGCTCAACACCAGCTCGAACGCCTTCCTGGAAATCCAGTGGTACCTGTTCGCCGCGGTCTTCCTGCTGGTCGCAGGGGACACGCTGCGCCGTCAGGCACATGTGCGCATCGACGTGCTGTCCGCGCGGCTGTCGAAGCGCGCACAGGCCTGGATCGACATCTTCGGTGTGCTGTGCTTTGTGCTGCCGCTGGTCGTGATGGTGATCGGCCTGTCATGGCCGATCGTGGCCCGCGCTTATGCGACCGGCGAGATGTCGAACAACGCCGGCGGCCTGATCCGCTGGCCGGTGCTGGCACTGCTGCCGCTGGGCTTTTCGCTGCTGGGGTTGCAGGGCCTGTCTGAGCTGATCAAGCGGGTGGCCTGGCTGCGCGGCCTGATCGCAGAGCCTGCGGTCGCCCAAGACGACACCGCGGCCGGCAAGGACACCCGCTGATGCACGCGCTGATCGCCACCAACATCGCGCCGCTGATGTTCGGCTCGCTGGTGATCTTTCTGCTGGTGGGCTACCCGGTGGCGTTCTCGCTGGGCGCCTGCGGGCTGTTTTATTCGCTGGTCGGGATCGAGCTGGGCCTGCTGCCGGCATCGCTGATGCAAGCGCTGCCGCTGCGCATCGTCGGCATCATGCAGAACGACACGCTGCTGGCGATTCCGTTCTTCACCTTCATGGGGCTGATCCTCGAACGCTCGGGCATGGCCGAGGACCTGCTGGACACCATCGGCCAGCTGTTTGGGCCGATCCGCGGAGGCCTCGCCTATGCAGTGATCTTCGTCGGCGCGATGCTGGCGGCCACCACCGGCGTGGTCGCCGCCTCGGTGATCTCGATGGGACTGATCTCGCTGCCCATCATGCTGCGCTACGGCTACGACCGGCGGGTGGCCAGCGGCGTGATTGCCGCCTCAGGCACGCTGGCACAGATCATCCCGCCGTCGCTGGTGCTGATCGTACTGGCCGATCAGTTGGGGCAGAGCGTGGGCGATCTTTATCACGGCGCCTTCGCTCCGGCCTTGATGCTGACCGGGCTGTATGTGCTCTACGTGCTGGTCATCAGCCTCGTGCGGCCCGAGTGGGTGCCGGCGATGCCTGCCGCAGCGCGCACGCTCGGCGGTCAACCGATGGACTCAGGCTGGCCCTCACAGGTGCGGCTGTTTGGGCGTGTGGCTCTGGTGCTGGTGCCGCCGCTGACGCTGATCTTCCTGGTGCTGGGCACGATCTTTCTCGGCATTGCCACGCCGACCGAAGGCGGTGCGATGGGCGCGGTCGGGGCACTCGTCATGGCGATCGTGCGGCACCGGCTCGACATGAGCCTGCTGCGGCAGGCGATGGACAGCACGGCACGGCTGTCGTGCTTCGTGCTGTTCATCCTGATCGGCTCGACGGTGTTCAGCCTGGCCTTCCAGGCGGTCGACGGGCCGAAATGGGTGGAGCACCTGCTGACCGGGCTGCCCGGCGGCACGCTGGGCTTCCTGATCGTGGTCAACGTGCTGATTTTCGTGCTGGCCTTCTTCCTCGACTTCTTCGAGCTGGCCTTCATCGTGGTGCCGTTGCTCGCGCCGGTGGCCGTTGCGCTGGGCATCGACCTGGTGTGGTTCGGTGTGCTGCTGGCGGTGAACATGCAAACCTCGTTCATGCACCCGCCGTTTGGCTTCGCGCTGTTCTACCTGCGCAGCGTGGCGCCGGAGCGCGAATACACCGACGCGGTGACCGGCCAGCGCATGGCGCCCGTCACCATCGGGCAGATCTACCGCGGCGCGATTCCGTTCGTGCTGATTCAGCTGACGACGGTGGCGCTGATCATTGCGTTCCCGCAGCTGGTGTCGCGCGGCGACAAGGAAGTCACCCACATCGATGCTGACGCGGTGCTGCAACAGATGCAGACCGATCAGAACACAGTTGACGCCGCAGACGCGGCCAGTGCAGCCGAATCGCACGACCCGCAAACCGTCGATGAAGATCCGCTGAAAGCGCTGCAGGAGTCGGTCGAGGCCGACCGCAAGGCGCCGCAGAAGTGACCCGAGAGGACGTGAATCTTCCTGCCTCGCGGCCTCTCAGAGCTTGACGCTCTGCATGTAGCGGTCAAAGCTCGCCTCGGCGAAACGGAACCACAGGTTCTGTTCGCGGCGGAAGGCGGAATAGTCTTCGTAGACCTTCTTCCAGTTCGGGTTCTTCGCGCTCAGCTCGTCGTAGAGCTGCATCGACTGCTTGAACGCTTCGTCGAGCACCGGCTTCGGAAACGGCAGTACCTTCACGCCGGCCTTCACCAGTGACTTCAGCGCGGCCGGGTTCTTCGCGTCGTAGCGGGCCTGCATGTCGATGTGGGCGACCGCAGCGGCCGCTTCGACGATCGCCTTGTACTCGGCCGACAACGCCGCGTAGGCCTGGGTGTTGATGAAGAAGTCGACCTGCGGGCCGCCTTCCCACCAGCCGGGGTAGTGGTAGACCGGTGCGACCTTGTAGAAGCCGAGCTTCTCGTCGTCGTACGGGCCGATCCATTCGGCCGCGTCAATCGTGCCTTTTTCCAGCGCCTGGTAGACCTCGCCGCCCGGGATGCTCTGCGACACCGCGCCCATGCGTTCGATGACGCGGCCGGCAAAGCCGCCGATGCGCACCTTCAAGCCCTTCATGTCGTCCAGCGACTTGATTTCCTTGCGGTACCAGCCGCCCATCTGCACGCCGGTGTTGCCGCCGGGGAAATTGATGATGTTGTACCTGGCGTAGAACTCGCGCATCAGCTTCAGGCCATTGCCCTGGAAAGTCCAGGCGCTCATCTGGCGTGAATTCAGGCCGAACGGAATGGCAGCACCGATGGCAAAGGTCTCGTCCTTGCCGAAGTAGTAGTACGGCACCGTGTGCGCCATCTCGACGGTGCCGGCCTGCACGCCGTCGACCACGCCAAACGGCGGCAGCAGTTCACCGCCCGGATGGACGCTGATCTGGAACTTGCCGCCGGTCATCTCGCCGACCTTCTTCGCAAACAGCTCGGCCGTGCCGAAGATGGTGTCCAGCGACTTTGGAAAACTCGAGGCGAGCCGCCAGCGCAGACGGGCCTGGGCGTGGACGATGGCTGGCGCTGCACCGGCGGCCAGCACACCCGCCAGACCACTGTGGTGGATGAATCGACGACGTTGCATGGGCGATGTTCCGTGAGCGTGCAGGTCGGGACTCGGGCCTCAGCTGCCGGCGATCTTCATCGAGTCGATCAGCACCGAGCCGATGGTTTTCCCCCCGGTGGTGTAAGCATCGGCCCCGACGGCGACGATGCCCTTGAACATCTTCTTCAGGTTGCCGGCGATCGTGATCTCGTTGACCGGATACACGATGCGACCGCGCTCGACCCAGAAGCCGGCCGCACCGCGCGAATAGTCGCCGGTGACCGGGTTGACGCCCTGCCCCATCAGCTCGATCACGAACAGCCCGCGATCGAGCTTGCGCAACATCGCCGCGAGATCGTCGCCAGGCTGGGTCAGCCGGCTGGCGAGCGTCAGATTCTGCGAGCCGCCGGCATGGCCGGTGGTGTGCATGCCGAGCTTGCGCGCCGAGTAGCTCGACAGGAAGTAGCCCTGCGCCACGCCGCCCTTGACGACGTCACGTGCGCGGGTCACCACGCCCTCGTCATCGAACGGCGCGCTGGCCTTGCCGCGCCGCTGGTGCGGGTCCTCGTGGATGTCGATGTGCTTGGCGAGCACCCGCTTGCCGAGGCTGTCGAGCAGGAAGCTCGACTTGCGGTACAGGGCGCCACCGCTCGTGGCCTGCACATATGCGCCGAGCAGGCCAGCGGCGACGGTCGATTCGAACAGCACCGACACCTCGCAGGTCTTGACCTTGCGCGACTTCAACCGCGACAGCGCGCGCTCGGCAGCGTAGCGGCCAACCGCCTCCGGCGCAGCCAATTCATCGGCCGAGCGCATCGAGCTGTACCAGGCATCGCGCTGCATGTCATCGCCACGGCGGCCGGGCAGCGAGGCGATCGGCGCCACTGACAGCGAATGCCGCGAGCTCGCGTAGCCGCCGCGAAAATCGCGGCTGTTGCCGGCGAAAAAATGCGACTGCTGTGCCGACACACCCGCGCCTTCGGAATTGGTGATGCGCGCATCCAGCGTCAGCGCCGCCTGCTCGCAGCGCCGTGCGATGTCGGCCGCGCCAGCGGCGTCGATGGCCCAGGGGTGAAACAGGTCGAGGTCACGCGTGGCAGCTTCGCCCATGGCCAGGTCAGCGGCGTCGGGCAGGCCGGCCGCCGGGTCGTCGGCGGTGAAGCGGGCGATGTCGTGTGCGGCGCGCACCGTCTGTTCGAGTGCCGCGCGCGAGAAGTCGGAGGTGCTCGCATTGCCGCGCCGCTGGCCGATGTAGACCGACACGCTGATCGACTTGTCGCGATTGCGCTCGACGTTCTCGATCTCACCCTTGCGCACCGACACCGACAGGCCGACGCCCTCGGACACCTCGGCGCCGGCATCGCTGGCACCGATCTGGGCGGCGAACTTCAGCGCGTCATCGACCAGTTGCTGGAAGTCGGCACGGACGTACGCGAAGCCGGTGGACGCAGATGACGACAAGCTCTTTGGGGACATGGGTGGGGGATGTCGGTTGGTGTGCGGCGCAGGCCGCAACAGGAACAGGAACAGGGAATCGGGATTTCGGTCGCCTCCACGCGGGCATCGAGTTCCCGGCGCTTGACAATCCCATGGCTATGATACCCAGCGGCTTTTCAGCGGCGGGTGCATTCTGCGCTTCGCCCTGCGCCCCGCTTTCGCAGTCGACCCATGCCACACAACGAGTCACCAGACCCCGCCGACGCCGAACCGATCCCAGCCTGGCTGACCCGCCCGAGCAAGACACGGCGCAAGAAGGATTCGCACGATCTGCAGGACCTGGGCGTGGCGCTGGTCGAGATGCCGGACAACCGGCTGGTCGACTTGCCGATGGACGAGATCCTGCTCGATGCGATCCGCCAGTACCGCGGCACCAAGACACACGAAGGCCGACGCCGCCAGATGCAGTACATCGGCAAGCTGATGCGCCGCAGCGATCCCGAGCCGCTGCGTGAAGCGGTCGCTGCGATGCAGCTCGGTCATGCGAAGGACGCGCTCGCGCTGCACGACGCCGAACGCTGGCGCGCCGAGCTGATCGCCAGCGACGACGCGCTGACCGCGTGGACCGCCGAACGCCCACAGGCCGATGTGCAGCAGCTGCGCAGCCTGATCCGCGCCGCACGCAAGGACGCCTCGGTACTGCCCGAGCAACGCAGCGGCAAGGCTTTTCGCGAGCTGTTCAAGTTCATCCGGCAGTACCCAGCGACACCATCGGTGCCGGCCGCTGACGGTGGCTGACTTCTCTCCATCGGCGCCAACATGAGTGACCTCGACGCCGCCTTCGACACCGTGCGCATCGGCATCGTGTCGATCAGCGACCGTGCGTCGGCGGGAGTCTACGAAGACAAGGGCGTGCCCGCCCTGAAGGACTGGCTGTCCCGTGCGGTGCGCAACCCGGTGCACTGGGAAACGCGGCTGATTCCCGACGACCAAGCCGGCATCAGCGCCGCGCTGTGCGAACTGGTCGACGAGGCGGGCTGCCACCTGGTGCTGACCACCGGCGGCACCGGCCCTGCGCCGCGCGACGTGACGCCCGAAGCCACGCTGGCGGTGGCCCACAAGCTGATGCCGGGCTTCGGCGAGCAGATGCGCAGCATCAGCCTGCAGTTCGTACCGACCGCGATCCTGTCGCGGCAGGTCGCGGTGGTCCGCGGACAAGCCTTGATCATCAACCTGCCGGGCCAGCCGAAGTCGATCGCCGAAACCCTCGAAGGCCTGCCGGCAGCCACGCCGCCGGTGCCAGGCATCTTTGCTGCAGTGCCTTACTGCATCGACCTGATCGGCGGGCCGTATCTGGAAACCGACCCGGCGCTGTGCAAGGCGTTCAGGCCGAAATCGGCGCAAAGACCGGCGCCACCGCCTACTTGACGAGTTGACTCAGCGCCGCCGCGTCGAACTGGTCTTGGGTCTGCGCATCGGGCGGCACGCAGTGGGTTGGCGCGTTGGTTCCGGCTTGCTTCGACAAGGTCTCGATCGCCTGCCACAGCAGCGTGATCTGATGCTCCTGCGTGGCGGCATGGTCGATCAAGCCCTTCATCGCCTGCGCCACCGGATCATCGCCCTGCGTGATTCCGTAGGCCGAGAAGCCCATCTTGGCGGCGGTCGCCTCGCGCACCGCGTCGATCTGCGCATCGATGATGCGCGCCGGGTTGCCCACCGCGGTCGCCCCTGCGGGCACCGCTTTGACCACCACAGCGTTCGAGCCGATGCGCGCGTTGTCGCCCACGGTGAAGCCGCCCAGCACCTGCGAATTGGCGCCGACGATCACGCCACGCCCGAGCGTCGGGTGGCGTTTCGCGCCCTTGGCCAGCGACGTACCGCCCAGCGTCACGCCCTGGTAGATGGTGCAGTCATCGCCGATCTCAGCCGTCTCGCCGATCACCACCCCCATCCCGTGGTCGATGAAAACCCGCCGACCGATGACGGCGCCGGGGTGGATTTCGATGCCCGACACAAAGCGCGCCAAATGCGAAATGAAGCGGCCCAGCCACGGCCAGCCCTGCTGCCAGCACCAGTGCGCACTGCGGTGCAACAGCAGCGCATGCAGTCCCGGGTAGCAGGTCAGCACCTCCCACGCGCTGCGCGCCGCAGGGTCGCGCTCGAGGATGCAGGCAATGTCTTCACGGAGGCGCTGGAACATGGTCGGATGGGTCGTGCCAGTAGTCAGTCTAGCCGCACACCTGTCGATCCGCTGCGCGTGGCGATCGGGGAAAAGTCTGCAACGACAGGGCGCAAACGCTGGCCCGTGGCATTCATGTGCGCTTTTGCACCGCCTTCGCAATGCCCCGCAGCAGATGGATCTCTTCCTCAGTGACCTGCAACCGGTTCAAGGCCTGGTTCAGCCGCGGCATCAGCTTCTGTGGCGATTGCGGGTTCAGGAAGTCGATGTCGATCAACACCTGCCGCCAGTGCGCGAGCGCGCCCTGAACCGCCACCGCATCGGCCAGTGCCGGATCAGCGGTGCGCGAGGCGACCTCGAAGCCGCCGAGGGCTTGCCGCCAGTCGTAGGCGATCAGCTGCAGCGCCTGCGCCAGGTTCAGCGAGCCGTAGCCTGGCGCGGTAGGGATGCTGAGGCAGGCGTGGCACTGGTAGACCTCGTCGTTGCTCATGCCGTAGCGCTCTGAGCCGAAGACGAATGCGACGCGCTGAGGCTGCTTCGCCAGCGTCGCAAACAACTCACGCGGCGCATGGGTGGGCGGGCCGAAGTCGCGCGGGGTCATGGCGGTGGCGCACGCATAGGTGACACCGTCCAGCGCCTCGGCCAGGGTGCCGACCACGCGTGCACCCTCCAGCACATCAAGCGCGCCACTGGCCAGCGAGATCGCATCGGCTTTGGCCTTCACGTTCGAGTAGCGCGGCGCGACCAGCACCAGGTCTGAGAAACCCATCACCTTCATGGCGCGCGCGGTCGAGCCGACGTTGCCCGGGTGGCTGGTGTTGAGCAGCACGAAGCGGGTCGCGTCGGGTGCGGGGCGCACTGGGGAATTCAGGGTTTGCATGGGGTGCCCGCTAAAATCTCAATTATCAGAAGTGCATGCAGGGTGCCACCCGCCGGCCACTTCCGCCACGTTCTTTGTCCCCACCAGTCCGAATCCCGCCCCCGAAGGTTGCCCCATGTCGCAAGCGCTCCATCCCATGCTCAACATCGCCATCAAGGCGGCGCGAACGGCGGGCGCGCTGATCAACCGGGCCTCGATGGACCTCGATCTGCTGCGCATCAGCAGCAAGGCGCCGAACGACTTCGTCACCGAGGTGGACCAGGCCGCCGAGCGGGCCATCATCGAGGTGCTGCTGACCGCCTACCCCGGCCACGGCATCCTGGCCGAAGAATCGGGCCGCGAGCACGGCGCCAAGGACAGCGACTACCTGTGGATCATCGATCCGCTCGACGGCACCACCAACTTCATCCACGGCTTTCCGGTGTATGCGGTGTCGATCGCGCTCGCCTTCAAGGGGCAGGTGCAGCAGGCGGTGGTGTATGACCCGTCGCGCAACGACCTGTTCTATGCCTCGAAGGGCCGCGGCGCGTTTTGCAACGACAAGCGCTTGCGCGTCTCCAAGCGCATCCGCATGTCGGAATCGCTGATCGGCACCGGCTTCCCGTTCCGCAAGGGCGACAACTTCAAGCGCTATGTGCAGATGTTCGAGGCCGTGATGCAAAACTGCGCTGGGCTGCGCCGCCCCGGTGCCGCCGCGCTCGACCTGTGCTATGTGGCCGCCGGCTATTACGACGGCTTCTTCGAAACGGGCCTGAGCCCCTGGGACATCGCCGCCGGCTCGCTGATGATCACCGAGGCCGGTGGGCTGATCGGCAACTTCACTGGCGACGCTGACTTTTTGTACCAGCGCGAAGTGGTCGCCGGCAACCCGAAGATCTACGGTCAACTGGTGCAGACGCTGGCGCCCTACACCAAGGTGAGCAAAGCGGAAGCAGCAGCGCTTGCAACGTCGGTTTCAAGCTCAGAGCCGACTGCACCCGTCACCGAAGTCGGCCTCACGCCCGAGGCCGCGCTGTCGGCCTCGCTCGGCGTCGCCGAAACGGCCGCCCCCATCGCGCCAAAGAAGCCCACCGCCGTGCGCATCCGCAAGGCAGATGTGAAACCCGGCTGAAAGCGCAACGGCGTCTTCACGGGACCGACCGGATCGTCCCCGCATCCTGCCCAAACAGCACCTTGCGCGAGGCTTCATCGACCACTGGCGTGGTGCTGAACTCCGCCGCTCGCGCGTAGGCGCGCAAAGTGCTGGGGCGGACGCGGATGCGCTCGAACCAGGCGGCCAGGTGCGGGAAGTCTTCCAGCTTCTGCTGCTGCCGCTCGTGCGGCACCACCCAGGGGTAGCAGGCCATGTCGGCGATCGAGTAGCCGCCGGCGATGTGATCATGGCCCGCTGCGGCCATCACACCCAGGTGCTTGTTGAGCACCGCATACAGCCGCCCCGTTTCCTTCACATAGCGCTCGATCGCATAGGGCAGCTTCTCGGGTGAGTACTGCCCGAAATGGTGGTTCTGCCCGGCCATCGGCCCCAGGCCGCCCATCTGCCAGAAGAGCCACTGCAGCGCCAGGTTGCGGCCGCGCAGGTCCTGCGGGATGTAGCGATGGATCTTGTCGGCCAAGTACAAAAGGATGGCACCGGACTCGAACACCGACAAGGGCGCGCCACCATCGGCCGGCGTGTGATCGACGATGGCCGGTATGCGGTTGTTCGGCGCGATGTGCAGGAAGTCGGGCTGGAACTGCTCGCCACGGCCGATGTTCACCGGCACGATGCGGTAGGGCAGCCCGGACTCCTCCAGAAACATCGTGATCTTGTGGCCGTTGGGCGTGGTCCAGTAATACAGATCGATCATCGTGAACTTTCCTTGGAAGGGGATCGGGACGCAGGAGCGTTGGCGCGTCTTCAGGCCAGGATCGCGCGCCGCACGTTGGCCAGCGGCGCCTGGTCGTTCAGCGTGCCGCCAGTGGTGCCGAGCTCGCGCCACAGGCCGGCCAGGTCGATCGGCTCGGCCGAGGCCTTCATCCGCTCGTACAGCTCGGTCAGCACAGTCTGGCCCACCGCCGCATCGCCAGTCGCAAGGATGCGCTCCACCGTCCACGGTACGCCGTACTGCCCACCCGCAGCCAGCACGCCTTGAAGGGCCTGCTGCAGCCCGGTGCGCAGCGCGCTGCGCTTGAGCAGCTCCACATCGGCCAGCAGGCAGAACATCGCGCCGCCCCAGTAGGTGCGGCCCCAGGTCGGCGTGTGGTCGAGCCCGGCGTCGCCCGCCTGCGGCTGGCCCTGTGGCATCGCCGTGGCCCACTCGCGCCACACCGTCTCGGCGCTGACCAGCCCGACGCGCCCGCGCGCCACGCTTTCGACATAGGTGGCAATGCCTTCATGCAGCCAGTTCTGCGCGCGTGGAATGCGCGGGATGGCCAGGTGCACCATCTCGTGGACAAGCACCCAGTCGTCGATGAACTGCGCCTCTGTCGTCTCGCGCCCGAGGCGGATGCGCATCAGCAGCGACGGCTCGGCATAGGTGACGCCGCTGCGCACGCCACTGCCCTCCTCCGGCACCAGCAGCAGTTCGACCTTGGGCACCGGGAAGCGGCCGAAGTAGCGCGCCACCGCATCGGCCGAGGTGATCGCCCAGGTGCGCGCCGCCTGCTGCGCGGGCTTGCTGAAACCGGGGGCGAACTGCAGCTCGATGCGCGAACGCAAGATGTGCAGGGTCTCGGTGTCGGGCTGTGCGCGGGCTGCCGCCGACTGGTCCACCGCCCGCGTGGCGTGAGGCGCGCTCAACATCAGCGCGGCACAGCCGGCACGCGACAGATCGACGAGCAGCGCGCGCCGGGACAGCGCCGCATCGGGTGTGGAGGTCATCGTCGATTCCGGAAACAGGCGCTTCAGTCGGCCCGCATGCCCGCTACCTTACCGTCAACGCGATGTCCTTGCCGGGCCTCGCTGCGTCGGCGTGCCGATCAGAATCATCGGCATGCCGCTCGCGCCCCGTCGCCTCATCGCCCACCTCGACATGGATGCCTTCTATGCGTCGGTCGAGCTGCTGCGCTATCCCGAGCTGCGCGGCCAGGCGGTGGTGATCGGCGGCGGGCGCGACCGGCAGCCGGCGCTGCAGCCGGATGGCACGCACCACTATGCGAGCCTGCGCGATTACGCTGGCCGCGGCGTCGTCACCACCTGCACCTACGAGGCCCGCGCCTTCGGCGTGCATTCGGCCATGGGCCTGATGAAGGCCGCGCGGCTGGCACCCGAGGCGGTGCTGCTGCCGGTCGACTTCGATGAATACCGCCTCTATTCGCGTCGTTTCAAGGACGCGGTGCGCGGCCTCGCGCCGCAGGTCGAAGATCGCGGCATCGACGAGATTTACATCGACCTGAGCGAAGTACCCGGTGCGCAGCACGATGCCGGCGCCGCGGCGGCGCGCGCGTTGAAGGACGCGGTGTTCGAGGCCACCGGCCTGCGCTGCTCGATCGCGGTGGCGCCCAACAAGCTGCTGGCCAAGATCGGCTCCGAGCTCGACAAGCCCGATGGCCTGACGCTGCTCACCCACGCCGACCTCACCACACGCATCTGGCCGTTGGCCGCGCGCAAGGTCAACGGCATCGGGCCGAAGGCGGCCGAGAAGCTGGCCGGCTTCGGCCTGCACACCATCGGCGATGTGGCCGCAGCCGATCCGCAGTGGTTGTTGGCGAACTTCGGGCTCAGCTACGGTGCCTGGCTGCACGCGGCGGCGCACGGCCGCGACGAGCGGGCCATCGTCACCCACAGCGAACCGAAATCGATCAGCCGCGAAACCACCTTCGAGCGCGACCTGCACGCGGTGCACGACCGCAGCACGCTGTCGGCCCTGTTCACCCGGCTGTGCGAGCGGCTGGCTGGCGACCTGCAACGCAAGGGCTACGCGGCGCAGACCCTGGGCATCAAGCTGCGTTTCGACGACTTCAAACGGGTGTCACGCGACGTGACGCTGCCCGCGCCCATCGCCGACGGGCAGGCGATCCGCCATGCCGCGGGCTCGTGCCTGAAGCGCGTGGACCTGTCGCAGCGGCTGCGGCTGATCGGCGTGCGTGCGACCGGCCTGGTGCCCACCTCCGACGCCGCATCCGCTGAACCTCAGGCACCGCCGGGCACCCGAGCCGCGGCGACGCGCCCTGCGCTGATGACGCACAAATGGCAGGGCGAACTGCCGTTTTTCGATCCTTCAACAAAGACGTGAGCTTGAAGAATAATCCGGGTTTGTACTAGATATCGCGTGCATCGTCCCAAGCGCGCGGCTCGCCTCCCATGAACCAGCATCGGCCTCGTTATTTCATGCGTCGTTTGACGGCAGCGGCCCTGCTCGTGTTCGGTCACGCAGGCATCTCATCGGCACAGGAAGCCGCCCCATCCACGCTCGCATCACCGCTCGCGCCAGCAACCTCGACACCCCCAGCGCAACCGCAGATGCCCGCCATGGTGCCGGGTCGCCAAGGCAAGCTGCTGCTGACCTCGGGCGTCAGCAGCATCGACGGCGCTGCCGGCGGCGGTCTGACGCCGTGGGCCGTGACCGGCGGCTACGCCACCGATGGCAGCTTCGGCACCAGCGCCTTCTTTACCCGCACCATCGTGCAGGACTACGCGCTGAACGTGTATGGCGTGGCCGTGGGCTGGGGCGATCGGCTGGAAGTCTCGCTGGCGCGGCAGGAATTCAACACCGGCCAGTCGATCGCGCCGCTCGGCTTTCCGGGCCTGAAGCTGCGCCAGACCATCGTCGGCCTGAAAGTGCGCGTCGCGGGCGATGCGGTGCTCGACAGCGACAATTTCATGCCGCAGATTGCCCTCGGCATCGAATACAAGGACCTGGACTCGGGCCGCTTTGAGCCGGTGCTGCGCTCGCTCGGCGCTCACACGCAGGGCACCGATTTCTATGCCAGTGCCACCAAGCTGTTCCTGGCGCAGAGCGTGCTCGTCAACGCTACACTGCGCGCCACCCGCGCCAACCAGAACGGCCTGCTCGGCTTCGGCAGCAGCAAGCGCAACGGCTACCGCCTCGAGGCCGAGATGTCGCTGGCGCTGGCCTTGCGCAAAGACCTGGCGATCGGCATCGAATACCGCATGAAGCCCGACAACCTGAACGGTGTGGTCTTCGGCAACGGCTTGCGTGAAGACGACTGGAAAGATGCCTTCATCGCCTGGACGCCCTGCAAAGATTTTTCGCTGACGCTGGCCTATGTCGACCTCGGCCACATCGTGCCAGCGCTGACGCCACGGCGGCAGACCGGGCCCTATGTGTCGGCGCAGCTGTCTTATTGAATCGACCGACTCAACGGGTGTGACATGAAACCTGCATCGAACCGCGCTCGCGCGCTGAACACGTTTTGGATCCTCGGGCTGTGCGGTCTGGCGACCAGTGGCTTGGCTCACGCCGAGGAACCAAAACGCCCACCGGCCGTGGTCGACTCCTACATTCCGGTGGCGCCACCCGACGACTCGCTGTACCAGGACCTGGGCGGGCAGAGTGGCTTGGTCAAGATCGCCGACGAATTTCTAACCCGCCTGCAGGCCGATCCGCAGCTGGCGGCGTTCTTCCGCGACATCGACGCCAAGCAGTTCAAGGAGCGACTGGTAACCCAGTTCTGCGAAGTCTCGGGCGGGCCGTGCAAGCAGGCCAAGCACGACATGCGCAAAGTGCACAGCGCGGTCGACATCAACAAGGCCAGCTTCAATGCCACCGTCGAGGTGCTACAGCAGGCGATGGACGCGCAGGGCGTGGGCTACCGCACACAGAACAGATTGCTGGCGCAGCTCGCGCCAATGCATCGCGACATCATCAACGCACCTTGAGGTCCGGGGCCACCGCGCGGCAGCGCGCGGTGACGATTAGCATGCAGAGGCTGACATCCCGCGTCACCCCCCCAACATGCCACGCATCACCCACATCGAAGAACTGCGCCTCCTTGCCAAGAAGCGGGTGCCGCGGATGTTCTACGACTACGCCGATTCGGGCTCGTGGACCGAAGGCACCTACCGCGCCAACGAGGCTGACTTCCAGCGCATTCAGTTGCGCCAGCGCGTGGCCGTCGACATCGCCAAACGCAGCACGCGGGTGCAGATGATCGGCATCGACGCCGCCATGCCGGTGGCCATCGCGCCGACCGGCATGACCGGCATGCAGCACGCCGACGGCGAAATCTTGGCGGCGCGCGCGGCCGAGAAGTTCGGCATCCCGTTCACGCTGAGCACGATGAGCATCTGCTCGATCGAGGACATCGCGGCGCACACCACCGCGCCGTTTTGGTTTCAGCTGTATGTCATGAAGGACCGCGGCTTCGTCGAGCGGTTGATCGAGCGCGCCCGCGCTGCCAGGTGCAGCGCGCTGATGCTCACGCTCGATCTGCAGGTGCTGGGCCAGCGCCACAAAGACATCCACAACGGCCTGAGCGCACCGCCCAAGCCCACCATCGCCAACCTGATCAACCTGGCCACCAAGCCGCGCTGGTGCATGGGCATGCTGGGCACGAAGCGACGCAGCTTCGGCAACATCGTCGGCCATGCGCAGGGCGTGGGCGATCTGTCGTCGCTGAGCTCATGGACGGCCGAGCAGTTCGACCCGGCGCTGACCTGGGCCGATGTCGAATGGGTCAAAAAGCGCTGGGGCGGCAAGCTGATCCTGAAGGGCATCATGGACGCCGAAGACGCGCGGCTGGCTGCCGACAGCGGCGCCGACGCATTGATCGTGTCGAACCACGGCGGCCGCCAGCTCGACGGCGCGCCGTCGTCGATCGCCGCGCTGCCGGCGATTGCCGACGCGGTCGGGGACCGCATCGAGGTGTGGATGGACGGCGGCATCCGCAGCGGCCAGGAGGTGCTGAAAGCCTGGGCGCTGGGCGCACGCGGCACGCTGATCGGCCGCAGCTTCCTCTATGGCCTGGGCGCGATGGGCGAGGCCGGCGTGACCCGCTGTCTGGAGATCATCCGCAACGAACTCGACCTGACGATGGCGTTTTGCGGGCACACCGACCTGCTCACGGTGGACCGAGGGATCCTGCTGCCCGGCAGCTGCTGATTCAGGGCGTCAACCCACCAGCTCACGCAGCGCATCGGCCGGCACTTCGTAGCCGTCCAGCACCGCCTCGGCGTGGTCGCCGAACACGAGGCTGGGCTCCTCGTCCTGGAAGATCGACAGCACACACAGCCCCAGCTTGCCGTCATAGACCGTAGCGTAGGTGTGTTCGTCCAGCAGCAGCCAGGTTTTTCCGGGGGCGTCGTCCTGAATCTGTACGCAGATGTGTCGACTGTCGTTCCAGGTGCAGTGACGCAACTCGTTGATGCGAGCAGCCAGCAGTTGTTCGGTCGTGATTGTTGACATGGTGGTCCCCCAGCGCTACTCCGCCTGTCCATTCCCGGGCAGTAATGTAGTGCGTTACGTTCCCGATTCTGGAGAGACCCCAGAGGGAAAAAGATCAGCCAGAACGTTGACGCGCGACCCAGCCGATTCAGCCGCCAGCGATCGCCGCGCCGAGCGGTTTCACCATCGTTATGGCTGGCTCATCGGCCCGCGGCAGCACTCGAATTCTTGCGCGGGGCGTAGCGCCGTTGCCACCCCTAAGGTCCCGCTAAGAGTTCGCGGCCAGACTGGCGGTCCGCAACTCATGGCGCACTGCATCATCGTGAACGAGACCTCATCAGGCCGAACGATCGCGTGGCTCAACAAGGTCCCGGAGATCACACTGGCCTTCTGGATCATCAAGATCCTGTCCACCACCGTGGGCGAGACCGGCGCCGACTTCCTGGCGGTCAATGCAGGCTGGGGCCAGGGCCCGACCCGCATGGTGATGGCCACCTTGCTGGCGGTGGCGCTGGTCGTGCAGCTGAGAACGCGCCGCTACACCCCTTGGGCCTACTGGCTCACTGTGGTGCTGGTGAGTGTGGTGGGCACCCAGGTCACCGACCTGCTGACCGATGGCCTGGACGTCAGCCTGTACGTCAGCACGGCGGCGTTCGCGCTGACACTGGTCGCGATCTTTGCTGTCTGGTACCGGGTGGAGCGCACCTTGTCCGTCCACGACATCGTCACCCCCAGGCGCGAGCTGTTCTATTGGCTGGCCATCCTGTGCACCTTCGCACTCGGTACGGCGGCCGGCGATCTGGCTACCGAAGCCCTGGGCCTGGGTTTCGTGTGGGGCGCTGTCGCGTTCGGTGCGTTGATCGCCGTGTCCTACGCAGCGTGGCGGATCGGCGGCAACGCGGTGCTCACTTTCTGGCTGGCCTACATCCTGACCCGGCCCTTCGGCGCGACCCTGGGTGACCTGCTGACCCAGGCCAAGACCTATGGCGGCCTGGGCGTGGGCGCCATGTGGACCAGCGCGCTGTTCCTCACCGTGATAGTGGCGCTGGTGGCCACTGCGCAGTTAAGCCAGAACCACCGGTCTGCACAACCAGCTGCCGATTGAATAACCAATCGATGCGCTATACCTCTCAATCCTCTACCGCTCCAGGAAGCCCCGTGAACACTCACACTTCGCTCACTCGATCGTCCGTGTCTGCGGCGGCAGCGCTGCTTCTGATCATCGCCGCAGGTTGCTCCAAGCCACCCGAACAAGCCACCGGCGCTGGGAGCACGGCAGCAACGGGACAGCAGGCGTCGGCTACGGTTGATCACACCGCGTCGCGCCTGGGGGACCTCACTGCCTTTCGCACCATTGCGGCCGACGTTTCCGGCATCGTCAACAAAGGCGACC
>JANXTP010000159.1 GCA_025352345.1 Burkholderiales bacterium
TTCGCCTTGCACCGGCTCGAAGATGATCGCGGCCACGCGGCTGGGTTCGATGTCGGCCTTGAACAGTTGGTAGACGGCTTTCTTGACCTCGGCCAGGTTCGCGCAGTGGCACGGAAACGGCACGTGGTACAGCTCGGGCGGGAACGGTCCGAACTGCGCTTTGTAGGGCTGCACCTTGCCGGTGAGCGCGACGGCGAACAAGCTGCGGCCATGGAAGGCGCCGCTGAAAGCGATGACCCCGGCGCGCTTCGTGTGGGCGCGGGCGATCTTGATTGCGTTCTCGACCGCCTCGGCGCCAGTGCTGAACAGCGCCGTCTTCTTCGCGTGCGTGCCGGGTGTCAGCGCATTGAGCTTCTCGGCCAGCGCGATGTAGCCCTCGTAGGGCACGACCTGGTAGCAGGTGTGGGTGAAGCGCTTGAGTTGTGCCTCGATGGCCGCGATGACCTTCGGGTGGCGATGCCCGGTGTTCAGCACCGCGATGCCGCCGGCGAAGTCGATGTAGCGGCGGCCTTCGATGTCCCACAGCTCTGCGTTCTCGGCGTGGTCGGCGAAGAACGTGCCCATCACGCTGACCCCGCGCGGCGTGGCCGCGGCCTTGCGGTCCAGGAGTTGTTCGTTGGGGGAGTGGTTCATTTCAATGTCTCCAGCGGGCGTGGCGCGATGTACGACTTCTGAGGTCCGCGTGTGATGTTTGCGCGCCTGCCGGGGCCACTGTGTACCTCCCTCCGCGAATGTCCCCCGGCTTCGCCTCCTCCTTTATTTCGCTGCGGGAGACACCCAGCGTCCCCGGCACGATTGACTGCATCTTGTATTCGTCAATCAGCCACCGCGCTGACGGATCGCGTCGGCGGTGTGTACTGCGCAGCGAAATAAAGAAGGAGGCCGCAGGCCGGGTGACATTCGCGGAGCAGTGCACGCCGTCGGCGTGATCACGCGCCTCACCGACTCGCAAGCAAAAAATCAAAGAGTTCAGATTCATCTCAGTCTCCTTCCGACAGGTCGGTAGACACGTCTCAGATCATCCACCGTCGATGCGAAGCCAAGTCGTCTTCAATTCGGTGTATTTGTCGAACGCGTGCAGCGATTTATCACGCCCGTTACCGCTTTGCTTGAAGCCGCCGAAGGGCACGGTGATGTCGTCTTCGTCGTACTGGTTCACATGCACCGTGCCGGCGTGCAGGGCGCGGGCGACGCGGTGGGCGCGGTCGATCTGGTGGCTCCAGACGCTGGCCTGCAGGCCATAAGGCGAGTCGTTGGCGATCGCGATCGCTTCGGCCTCGGTCTTGAAACGGATCACCGACATCACGGGGCCAAAAATTTCCTCGCGGGCAATCTTCATCTGATTCGTCACGCCGTCGAAGATGGTCGGCTCGACGAAATAGCCACCGGTGTCGGCACGCGTCTGGCGGCCGCCGGCCACCAGCCGAGCGCCATCGCTGTGGCCGGCATCGATGTAGCCGAGCACGGTGCGCAGTTGGCCGTCGTCGACCAGCGCGCCCATCGGCGCGGCGCCGCTGAGCGGGTCGCCGGGCTGGTATTTCGGTGCTTCGGCTGCGACGGTGGCGATGAACTCGTCGGCCACGCTGTCGTGCACCAGCACGCGCGACGGCGCATTGCAGCTTTCACCCTGGTTGAAGAACATGCTGCCGGCCACGGTGCAGGCGGCGCGCGCGATGTCGTTGTAGTCGTCGAACACGATGAAAGCCGACTTGCCGCCGAGTTCGTTGTAGACGCGCTTCAGGTTGCTGCGGCCGGCGTATTCGAGCATCTTGCGGCCGACGCGGGTGCTGCCGGTGAAGCCGATCGCATCGACCTCCATGTGCAGCGCCAGCGCCTCGCCAGCTTCGTGGCCGTAGCCCGGCACGACGTTGAACACGCCTTCGGGCAAACCGGCCTCAATCGCCAGCTCGGCCAGGCGCAGCGCCGTCAGCGGCGATTTCTCACTGGGCTTGAGCACCACGCTGTTGCCCGCCGCCAGCGCCGGCCCGAGCTTCCAGGCCGACATGATCATCGGGTAGTTCCAGGGCACGATGGCACCGACCACGCCCATCGGCTCGCGCGTGATCAGCGCCAGTGCGCTGCGTGCGGTGGGCGCGATCTCGTCGTAGACCTTGTCGACCGCTTCGCCGTACCAGGCGATGCAGCGCGCGGCAGACGCCACATCGACACCCAGGCTGTGCTGGATCGGCTTGCCCATGTCCAGCGTTTCGAGCAGCGCCAGCTCGTCTTTCGCCGCCAGGATTTTTTCGGCGAAGCGCAGCAGCACCTTCTTGCGCACCGCTGGCGGCTTGTGGGCCCAGCGGCCGTCGTCGAAGGCCCGGCGGGCTGAGCTCACCGCCGCGTCGATGTCCGCCGCCTGCCCGCGTGACACCTGCGCGATCGTGCGCCCGTCGATCGGCGAGATGCAGGCAAAGGTTTCGCCCGCCGCCGACGCCTGCCGCACGCCGTCGATCAGCATGCGGCCATCGGGCCGGCACGCGGCAGCCAGCGCATGCCAATCGCGGGACGCAACGGGGCTGTTCATCAGAAGCTCACGACGACCTGCGCACCGAACAGGTGGTTGTATTTCTTGAAGGTGTTGTTGTCGACGTACTCGAAGACGCGCTTCGTGGCGCCGTCGTAGCGATACTCCAGCTTGAAGATGGTGTACTCGTTGAAGTGGAAGTTTCCACCGACGCTCAAAGCATAGCGGTCGGCGCCGTGCTGGCCCAGGTTGGCAGTACCAGTCGTGTCGAAGCCTGGTCCGATGCCGTTCAGCGAGTCCGCGCCAAAGCCTAACAGTCCCCCGCCATGCCAATGGTTGAAGATGTAGTCGGCTCTGACGACACCTTCCAGGCGCGGCGTGAACTTGTAGGCCGCCAGGCCTGACAGGCCCACCCAGCGCGCGGTCTGGAAGCTGACGAGGTCGTCGTTCTTCGTCGCAATCGCCGCCTTGGCTTGTTGTCCGTAGCTGATCTGCCCCTGACCGGTCCAGTCGCCGCGCGTGTAGAAGCCATCGACTTCGAAAATGTTCAACCCGGTGTCGCCAGTGCCGTCCACGGCATTGATCTCCTTGCCGTTCACGAGATTGGCTGCCTTGCCGTGGACGCCCGAGAACCCGATGCCCGAGTATTCGTTGATGGTGTAGTCGCCGCGATAGGCCAGCATCGGCGATTTCTCGTTAGGCTTCCGCTTTGTCGAGTTGAAGTTGCCGACGACGATCTTGCCGGCCCAGTCGCCGCGCTTCAGGTCCAGACCGACGGCGGTGTAGGCCAGCGGCGCGATCAGGTCGAACAGCAGGTTGTGGGTGACCAGCTTGTTGTCCTTGGAAGGCAGCAACTCGTAGCCGGACCAGTCCGGAATCTGGCCGGCGATCAGGCGGGTGGTGTCCCCGTCCAGTGGAATCGACACGCTGGCCTCGTGCACGATCGACGCGAAGTTGATGTGGGAGCCCACGCCGCGATCGGGCAGGATGGTCAGGCGGAACTTGGTGCCGCCTTCCAGTTCCTTCTGGATGTCCAGCGTGGCCGCGCCGAAGAACGAGTTGTCGTACGCGTAGGGGCCGATTTGCGCCGAGTTCAGTAGCTGAAAGCCCGCGCGGTTCTGCCCGCGGTTGTAAATGAACGTCGGGTCGATGCTGCCGTTGATCGTCAGGCCCTTGGTGAACGAGCTCTCTCGTGCTTCTTCCAGTGTGTCAACCTTCAACGCCAGCCGGGACATTTCGCGTGCCTGATCGGGTGTCATGCCTGTCGGGGCAGGAGCGGCAGCCGGTGCGGGAGCCACTGCGGTGACCGGTGCGGGCGTGGCAGCCGGTGCTGTGGCCGGCGCCGCGGCCTTCAATTTTTCTTCGAGTTGCTGTACGCGGTCACGCAAGGCTCTCAGCTCCTTGAGCAACTCATCGTTGGTGTGGGCGGCCGCCGGCAGCGGGTGCGCCGCAGCGATGGCCAGGGTCAGCAGGGTGGGTTGCCAGAGTTTCATGGTGGATCCTCGGTCAGTGAATCGAAGGGAGAAATCGAAGAGAAAAGGACTCGAAGCGTTTCAGGTGGCACGGTTGGCGGCTGCGACGTCGAGCGAGCGGTTGCGCTCGGCACGCGCGATCAGGTAGCTGGCGACGACGACGCCGATCGCGACGATGACAACGATCACCGTCGCCACCGCGTTCACCGTCGGGTTGAGGCCCAGCCGGGCGCGGGAGAAGATGACCAGCGGCATCGTGGTCGAGCCCGGGCCGGACAGGAAGGCCGACAGCACCACATCGTCGAGCGACAGCGTGAAGGTCAGCAACCAGGCCGACAGCAACGACTGCGCGATCATCGGCAGCGTGACCAGCGTGAACACCTGCCAGGGCCGCGCGCCCAGGTCCATCGCCGCTTCTTCGAGCTGTGGGTTCAGGTCCTGCAGCCGCGCCTGGATCACGACCGTGGCGTAAGACATGCCCAGCAGCAGGTGGCCCATCCAGATGGTCAGCGAGCCGCGCTCGGGGAAGCCCAGCGCGCGTTGCACCGACACCAGCATCAGCAGCAGCGACAGGCCGACGATCACTTCAGGCATGACCAGCGGCGCATTGACCATGCCAGAGAACAGCGTGCGGCCGGTGAAGCGCCGGTACTTAACCAACGCAAACGCGGCCAGTATGCCGAGCACTACCGACGCGCAGGCGGTGAAGAACGCGATCTTCATCGACAGCAAGAAGGCGGTGATCATCTCGTTGTCGACCGCCAGCGCGGTGTACCAACGCAGCGTGAAGCCGCGCCAGGCATTGGGCACCGGCGAATCGTTGAACGAATAGAGCACCAGCGCGACGATCGGCAGGTACAGGAAGACGAAGCCCAGCGTCAGCCAGCCTTTGGCGAACCAGCGGTTGAAAGCAGCGGCGTTCATTTGCACGCCTCGATGGCTTCGGCCTGGTATTTGTTGAATATCGCCAGCGGCACGATGATCAGCAGCACCATCACCACGGCGACCGAGGACGCCATCGGCCAGTCGTTGTTGCTGAAGAACTCGTCCCACAGCACGCGGCCGATCATCAAGGTCTGCGGCCCGCCCAGCAGCTCGGGGATGACGAACTCACCGACGCAGGGAATGAACACCAGCATCGAGCCGGCGATGATCCCGGCCTTCGACAGCGGCACGGTGATCTTCCAGAACGCGGTGAAAGGCGTGGCGCCCAGATCGGCGGCGGCTTCGAGCAGCCGCAGGTCCATCTTCGACAGATTGGAGTACAGCGGCAGGATCATGAACGGCAGGTAGGTGTAGGTCATGCCCAGCACCAGAGAGAACGGCGTGTTCATCAGCTGGCCGGGTGCCGAGATCAGCCCGAGCGATGCCAGCACCTGATCGAAGCCGCTGCCCACCAGCGCGTCGTGCGCCCAGCCGTTTTCGCTGAGCAGGCCCTTCCACGCATAGACGCGCAGCAGGAACGAGGTCCAGAACGGCAGCATCACCAGCATCAGCAGCGCAGGCTGTGCAGTCGGTTTAGCGCGTGCCATGAAGTAGGCGAACGGGTAGCCGATGGCGAGGCAGAAGGCGGTGGTCACCGCGGCGTATTTCAGGCTGGATAGATACGTCTTGAAGTACAGGTCGTCTTGCGTGATGAAGACGTAGTTGTTGAACTTCAAGGTCAGCGCCAGCACGCCATCGGTGAAGGTGAAGATGTCCTTGAAGGTGACTGTCTCCATCTCCGACACGCTGATCTTCATCACGATCAGGAAGGGGAACAGGAAGAACAGCAGCAGCCAGCCGTAGGGGATGCCGATCACCGCCGATCGGCCGCCGAACCAGCGGGACAGCCAGGTCGTCATGCCGTCAGCACCACATGCGACATCGGACCCCAGCTGGCGCACGCGGTGTCACCCCAGGTCAGCTCGTCTTCACGGTGACGCTGGGTGTTGCTTTCGCTGATCTTCAGAATCTGCCCGCTGGCGAGGGCCAGGTGGTAGACGGTGAAACTGCCGAAATAGGACATGTCCTTGATGGTTCCCTTGACCCGGTTCAACCCGCTGGCAGGTTCACCATCGCTGGGCGGCAGTGGCTCGCGGCCGATGCGGATCTTTTCCGGGCGCAGTGCGACGGTGACCGCCATGCCCTCGCTGCCGGTGATGCCGTGGCCGACGTAGTGCTTGCAGTCGGCGCACTCGATGACGACGTGATCGGGATGGTCGTCGATCAGCATGCCGTCCATCAGGTTGACGTTGCCGATGAAATCGGCCACGAAGCGGGTGGCCGGGGTTTCGTAGATGTCGCTGGGCGCGCCGACCTGCAGGAAGCGGCCTTCGCTCATCACCGCGATGCGCGAGGCCATCGTCATCGCCTCTTCCTGGTCGTGGGTGACCATCACACAGGTGACACCGACGTTCTCGATGATGTTGACCAGCTCGATCTGCGTTTCCTCGCGCAGCTTCTTGTCGAGCGCGCCGAGCGGCTCGTCGAGCAGCAGCAGTTGAGGCTTCTTCGCCAGGCTGCGCGCGAGCGCTACGCGCTGCTGCTGGCCGCCTGAGAGCTGGTGCGGCTTGCGCTTGGCGAACTTGCCGAGCTGCACCAGCTTGAGCATCTCCTCGACCCGGGTGTTCACCTCGTCGCGGCTCATGCCGGCGCGGCGCGGGCCGAAGGCCACGTTGTCCCACACCGTCATGTGCGGGAACAGCGCATAGCTCTGGAACATCATGTTCATCGGGCATTCGTAGGCCGGCATGCCTTCGAGGTCCTGCCCGTTCAGCAGGATCTGGCCCGCAGTCGGTGTCTCGAAGCGCGCCAGCATGCGCAGCAGTGTGGACTTGCCGCAGCCCGATGAACCCAGCAGCGCGAAGATCTCGCCCTTGGCAACGTTCAGGCTGACGTCATTGACCGCCTTGTAGCCGCTGAAGTCCTTGGTGACGTTGCGGATCTGAAGGAATTTCGACGGGTCGTTTGTCGGCGTGCTGCTCATGAATGAAAGGCGCCTTCAGGTCAGATCATCAAAGGCCGGTCTTGAACGAGGTGTAGGTCCGCGTCATCAGACGGCGCAGGTCGTTGGCCAGCGAATCGGGCGCGGCCATCAGCTTCATGTCCGTTTCGGACAGGAACACCGTCGGGTTGCTGGCCACTTCCGGCTTG
>JANXTP010000162.1 GCA_025352345.1 Burkholderiales bacterium
GCCGACCTCGGCGAGCAGTGCCTCGGCGCGCGCCATCGCCTGCTTGGCACTCAGCCCCAGGTGCTTGATCAGCGGCTCGCACAGCTGCGCGCCGACGGTGAACACCGGGTTCAGCGAGGACATCGGGTCCTGGAACACGCAGGCGATGTCCTTGCCGCGCAGCGCCTGTAACTCGCGCCGGGTAGCGGTCAGCAGGTCGCGACCCTGGAAGGTGATCGCACCCTGCCGCTCGGCGTTGTCGGGCAGCAGGTTCAGGATCGCCATCGCAGTAACGCTCTTGCCCGAACCCGACTCGCCCACCAGCGCCACCGTGGTGTGCTCGGGGATGTCGAAGCTGATGCCTCGCTCTTGTCCGCCCACGTTGCGGCCCACCGCTTGCGTGCGCTGCACCACCCCACCTTGCTTGCCGGTGCGAAACGACACGCGCAGATCACGCAGGCTCAAAAGTGGCTGGCTTGTGGGCAGGTCGGTCATCACTCCAGCCCCCGCAACTTGGGATCGAGCGCGTCGCGCAACGCATCGGTGAAAAGCGAGAACGCGGTGACGAACACCGCCATGAACAGCGTCGCAGTCGCCAGCTGCCACCAATAACCGAGCAGCAGCTCGACCTGCGATTCGGCCAGCATCGTGCCCCACGAAACCTGGTCGATCGACACGCCGAGCCCCAGGTAGCTCAGGATCACCTCGGCCTTGATGAAGCCCACCGTCAGGATCGACAACTGCACCAGCACCACGTGGCTGACGTTGGGCAGGATGTGGCGGAACATCCGCGACGACACACTGGCACCGATCGCCTCGGCCGCGCGCACGTAATCGCGCACCGCGTGCTTCAGGAACTCGGCGCGCACCAGCCGGTAGATGCCGGTCCAGCCGGTCAGCCCGAGGATCAGCACGACCGTGGTCGTGCCGCGGCCGAAGACGGCTGCGAACGCGAAGATCAGCAGGATGCCGGGGATCGAGGTGAACACGTTGTAGACCCACTCCAGCAGGTCGCCGATGCGCCCGCCTAGGAAGCCGCTAACGGCACCCAGCGCCGTGCCGATCGCGGTGGCCAGCAGCGCCGCCAGCACGCCGACGAAGATCGAGATCTCGGCCCCCTTGATGGCCTTGGACAGCACGTCGCGGCCGAGCCGGTCGCCACCCAGCGGCAGCGTGTTGGCGGGCACCGTTTCACCGACCTTCAGCTTCGACGCGCGCTCGGCCCATTCGGCATAGCGCGGCGCCAGCGGGTCGACCGCTGAGATGTCCACCGGCGGGCCCTTGCCTTCCTCGATCAAGGCCACGGCCGACGGTGGCGTGGGCCCGAGGAAGGTCGGGTTGGCATACGGCACGCCCACTTCTCGCTGCCAGTGCCCGGCGACCCATCCCATGGCGGAGAGCGCAATCAGCACCAGAAACGCGATCACGATCGCGAGCGACACCAGCCCCACGCGGTCGCTGCGAAAACGCCGCCAGGCCGAGGACCACACGCCCTCGGAGCGGTCTGCAGCGCGCGACATCGCCGACGACGGCAGCACGGCGCTCATTTCAAGACCACCCTCGGATCGACGAGCTTGTAGAGCACATCGGTCAGCACGTTGATCAACATCGTGATCGCCGCCAGGTACACCGTCACCGCCTGGATCACCGGGTAGTCGCTGCGGTTGACCGCCAGCAGCACCTCGCGTCCAAGCCCCGGGATCGAGAAGAACACCTCGATCAAAAACGAGCCGACGAAGATGCCTGGCAGCCCGGTGCCGATGCTGGTCAGGATCGGGATCAGCGCATTGCGCAGCACATGGCGCAGCAGGATCACCCGCTCGGTCAGGCCCTTGGCGCGCGCGGTGCGTACGTAGTCCTGCTCGATCTCGTCGAGAAAGAACGTGCGGTACAGCCGCGTCTGCGGCGCCAGGCTGACCGTCACCGCCAGCAACACCGGCAGCGGCGCGTACGTCACCAGGTTGGTCCACACCGAAGGGCTCCAGCCCTGCACCGGAAACCAGCCGAGCTTGAAGCCGAACAGCCACTGGCCGACCAGCACATAGACGAGGAAGGAGACCGCCAGCGCGACGGTGGTCAGCACCATCACCACGCGGTCGGTCAGCGAGCCACGCACCACGGCAACGGCCAGCGCCAACGGGATCGCGAGGATCACTTCGAGCACCAGGATCGGCACCATCACCGTGAGCGTGTTCGGCAGGCGGTCGCTGAAGATATGCGACACCGCCTCGTTGGTCGCCCAGCTGCGGCCCCAGTCGAAGGTCAGCACCTGCTTGATGAAGATCCACAGCTGAATCCACCACGGCTGGTCCAGGCCCAGCTGCTGGCGGATCGCAGCGATCTGATCGGGCTTGGCAATCTGCCCGGCCAGAATCTCTGCCGGGTCGCCACCGAAAAACTTGAACAACACGAACACCAGCAGGATCACACCGGCGAGCGTCGGGATGGTTTGCCAGAGTCGTCTGAGCAGGTAGGCGGCCATGGGGTGTGGAGTCTAGACTGTGCCCGCTCGGTGCTCGTGTCGCCAGGAGAGGACAGCCAATGAAGTCAGGTCGTGTGCGTCGAGTGGTGGGTGCGGTGCTTGGTTCCGCGTTGATGGGGCTGCTGTGCGCCACCGGCATGGCGGTCACTCCCGCCCGGGCAGAGGGCAGCGGCAACGCCACGCCTGCCCAGAAGGTGTTCCGCTACGCCTTCCCGGTGGCCGAGACCGGCTTCGATCCGGCGCAGATTTCGGACTTGTATTCGGCGACC
>JANXTP010000108.1 GCA_025352345.1 Burkholderiales bacterium
GTCTCGCGAGCGCCAGCTTCTCTTGTGTCAGCCCGTAGTTCTTGAAGAATTCGCCGGCGCTCGGCAGCATCGCGCCACTCATGCGCTCGTTCTGCAGCCGCAGCATGATGATCACGTCGGCACCGCGGATGCCCTCGGCCATGTCGTGGCACACACGCACGCCCATTTCCTTCAGGTCGCCAGGCACCAGCGTTTTCGGGCCGACGGCACGGATCTCGGGCACGCCCAGCGTGGTCAGCGCGTGGATGTCAGAGCGTGCCACGCGTGAATGGACGATGTCACCGACGATTGCCACCGTGAGCTGCCTGAAATCGCGCTTGAAATGCCTGATCGTGTACATGTCGAGCAGCCCTTGCGTCGGGTGCGCATGCCGCCCATCCCCGGCGTTCACCACATGCACATGCGGCGCGCAGTGCTGGGCGATCAGGTAAGGCGCGCCGCTCTCGCCGTGCCGCACCACGAACATGTCGGCGTGCATCGCAGACAGGTTGGCGATGGTGTCGAGCAGGCTCTCGCCCTTGGCCGCGCTCGAGCGCGCAATGTCGAGGTTGATCACGTCGGCACTCAAGCGCTTGGCCGCAATCTCGAAGGTGGTGCGGGTGCGGGTGCTGTTCTCGAAAAACAGGTTGAACACGCTCTTGCCGCGCAGCAGCGGCACCTTCTTGACCTCGCGGTCGTTGACGCTGAGGAAGGTGCCGGCGGTGTCGAGGATCTGGTGGATCAGCGCGCGCGGCAAGCCTTCGATCGACAGCAGGTGGATCAGCTCACCGTGCTTGTTGAGCTGCGGGTTGTGTCTGAAATTCAAACCGTGCGCTCCCGGATGTCGAAGCTGAAACGGCCCGCGTCGTCGCGCACCAGAGACAGCCGCTGGTGCGCCGGCAGCGTGATGCGGGCCGCCGAATAGGCCGCGGCGATCGGCAGCTCGCGGCCGCCGCGATCGACCAGCACCGCCAGCGTCACGCTGGCCGGCCGGCCGAAATCGAACAGCTCGTTGACAACGGCGCGGATCGTGCGGCCGGTGAACAGCACGTCATCGACCAGCAGGATGTGGCGGCCTTCGATCTCGAAAGGCAGCCGGGTGTGGTCGGCACCGGCCGTCATGCCGCGCGAGCTGAAATCGTCGCGGTGCAACGCGCTGGAGATCACGCCGTGCTCGCCTTCCAGCGCCAACTCACGCTGCAGCCGCTCGGCCAGCCAGGCGCCCCCCGACCAGATGCCGACCAGCACCGTGTTCGGCCGCAGCAGACCGCGCACGCCCGCCAGCAGATCGCCGTACAGCGCTTCGGCGTCGAGGTGAAGAGAACTCATGGACGGACTCTCATCAGGACACGCTCCGCAGGTACTGTTCGAGAATCAGCGCCGCCGATGCGGCATCGAGATCGCCGGCTCCGTCGGCATGCGCTTCGGTGGTCGTGTAGCGCTCATCGACTTCGTGCACATCCAGGCGCAGGCGCCCGTGCAGCTGGCGAGCGAAGCGGCGCGCGCGCAGCGTGTTCTCATGCTCGGCGCCGTCCGGATGGAATGGCACACCGACGACCAGGGCATCAGGCTGCCATTCATCGACCAGCCGGGCGATGGCGGCAAAACGCGCATCGCCGGTGGCGGCTACGGTGCGCAGCGGCTGCGCGGTGCCGGTCAGCGTGTTGCCGCTGGCGACACCGACGCGCTTCAGGCCGAAGTCGAATGCCAGATAAGTCCGAATGCGCTGCGCTGCGCCGGTGTCTGGCGCGTGGGCAGCGGGTGCGACCAAGTCAGGCATGCCCGGCGTCGGCACTGAGCATGGCGGGGTCGATCCCCAACAGCGACAGCGCCTTGTCGTAGCGCTGTTCGACCGGCGTGTTGAAGATGATCTCGGGCTGCGCCTCGACGTTGATCCAGCTGTTGCGGCCCATCTCTTCTTCGAGCTGACCCGCGCCCCAACCGCTGTAGCCCAGCGTCACCAGGATCTTGGTCGGGCCGGTACCGCTGGACAGCGCCTCCAGCACGTCTTTGCTGGTGGTCATTTCCAGGCCGCCGGGGATGCGCAGCGAGGAGTTGAAGCGGCTGCCGTCGTCGTCGATCTGTTCGTGCAGCACGAAACCGCGTTCGGTTTGCACCGGCCCACCGTAGTAAACGGGCGATTCGGCCAGATCGATGCGATCGAGCGAAAGCTCAACCTTCTCGAACAGATTCTTCAGCTTGATGTCGATCGGCTTGTTGATGACCAGCCCCAGCGCGCCCTTGTCGGTGTGCTCGCACAGGTAGATCACCGCACCGGCGAAGGTGTCGCCGCCGATGCCCGGCATGGCAATCAGAAATTGGTTGGTGAGGTTGATGCCGCCGGAACTCATCGCCGCATTTTATTCCTGCGGCACACTGTGGCGATGAATCCATCGATCGACGCCGCCCTGGTCTGGTTTCGGCGCGACCTGCGCGCCGATGACCACGCGGCGCTGCACCATGCGCTGCGCTCGGCGCGCCAAGTCTGGTGCGTGTTCGTGCTCGACCGTGAAATTCTCGATGCGCTGCCGCGCGCCGACCGGCGGGTCGAGTTCATTGTCGACAGCTTGTCTGACATGCACACGCAACTGGCCGCCCTCGGTGCGGCGCACGGCGTGCCCGGCACCGGGCTGATCGTGCGCCACGCCTGGGCGCGCGATGAGATTCCAGCGCTGGCACAGCAACTGCGCGTGCAGGCGGTCTATGCCAGCCACGATGACGAACCGGCGGCTCTGGCGCGCGACGCGCAGGTGCGCGGTCGGCTGGCCGAGGTGGGTATCGCACTGCACACCAGCAAAGACCATGTGGTGTTCGAGCGCAGCGAGGTGCTCACCGGTTCGGGCACCCCGTATGGTGTGTTCACGCCCTACAAGAACGCCTGGCTGAAGCGGCTGAGGCCGGAACACCTGGCGCCGTGGCCCATCGAGCCGCATGCCGTGCACCTGGCGACCGTGCCGACCGGCATGACCGCAGGCCCGCCGTCACTGGCCGATGTCGGCTTTGAAATCACCAATCTGTCGTCGCTGCGGATGGGCCACGGCGCTCGCGGCGCGCAAGCGTCGTTTGCCGATTTCCTGAGCCGCATCGATGCGTATGAGGACACGCGCAACTTCCCCGCCGTGAAAGGGCCGAGCTACCTGTCGGTGCACCTGCGCTTCGGCACGGTCTCGATCCGCCAGTTGGCGCGCGAGGCCTGGCAGCGCTGGCAGGCGGGCTCGCGGGGCGCCGAGGTCTGGCTGTCGGAGCTGATCTGGCGCGACTTCTATCACCAGGTGATGCACCACCATCCGCACGTCGTCACCCGCTCGTTCAAGGCCCCGTACGACCACATCAAGTGGGAGCCCGGCAAACATGCCGAGGCGCTGTTTGCCGCCTGGTGCGAAGGGCGCACCGGCTACCCGCTGGTCGATGCAGCGATGGCGCAGATTAACCAGACCGGCTACATGCACAACCGGCTGCGCATGGTGGTGGCGAGCTTTCTGGTGAAGGACCTGGGCATCGATTGGCGCTGGGGCGAACATTACTTCGCGCTCCACCTCAACGACTTCGATCTGGCGGCCAACAACGGCGGCTGGCAGTGGGCGAGCTCCAGCGGCTGCGATGCACAACCATATTTCCGCATCTTCAACCCGGTGAGCCAGAGCGAGAAATTTGATCCTGCCGGCAAGTTCATCCGACGCTATCTGCCGCAGCTCGCCGCGTTGCCCGATGCGGCGCTGCATGCGCCGTGGACGGCGCGGCCGGTCGATCTGGCGGCAGCCGGGCTGGTGCTGGGCCACGACTACCCGTTGCCGCTGGTGCAGCACGACGAGGCCAGGCTGAAGACGCTGGAACGTTACGCGGTGGTCAAGGCAGCCCAGTAGGCTGATCCCAGGGAGGTACCAGGCTGTGCCTGCCTTTCCTCACTCCAATCAAGGCAACGCTGATCCGAAGAAAGCAGCGCCCAACGAAAGGTCGGCGTTGACGACGGCGACCGTCAACTGGCGAGCTGACGCTGGTGGTGACGCGATGATCGCAACTCCGATGCCTGTGCCGTTGGGCAGCGCGCACGGTGCGGGCCCGAAATTCACTGTGACGTCGTAGACGTTCTTGCCAGATGCACGCGGCACCACCGTCCCGCTGATCGTGCAGCCGACGGATGTCACCGAACTCACCACGCCACCCGACGAGATGACCACGCTGCCATCGTCACCCGTCGAGAAAAAGCCGCTCCAGGTGCCCGCAATCGCAGCAAGGGTCGCAGGCCTGCGGTAGTCGTAGACGGCAGGGTCGATCGGGGTCAGCACAGTGTTGACGGGATCAAATCCGGTGGCTGTCAGCGTTGACGTGATGACGCCAGAGCTCCCGACCTTGCCAGAAAAGCCCACACCGGTGAGCGTGTCACCGGTATCAAAGGTGTATCGGCGCAGGGTGCTGGAAGTGACATCGGATCCGGACACTGAAAGCGGTCCGCGGTAGAGGGCCTCGACAACGAGCAGCCCTCCAGACTCCGTCCCGACAATCGACCAAGCAGTTCTGTCCTCCAGGACCAACACGCTGCCTGAGGAACCGTCATTGCTGGTCGCCGCGTACCCGCCCTCGATGTCAGCGTCGTGGTTACGACCGCCCCCACCCCCGCCGCCACAAGCGGCCAATACGCTGACCAGCGATATCGCAGCAAGCCTCTTCAATTTGTTCTGCAAAGTGAACTCCGTTGGTTGTGAGTTGGGTGAAAACGTCTCTGGAGCCAGCCCCATCTACAGGCCACGAAGCCATAAGGACCAGTGACTTTATCCCATTTTGGGTTATCCGAATATCGGATCAAAAACTCGCTGTGTGTCAAAGACCTTGCACTCAGCGAATTACGCCGTGGTCCGGCGACAGCTCACCGATCTGCGTGGAGCTGCAGGCCGGTCACAAAGCGAGGTCGCTGCGGCGCTCGGCCGACCGCAGTCTTTCGTCTCAAAGTACGAGACAGGCGAGCGACGACTCGATTTCACCGAGGTCATGGACCTGCTCGCTGTACTCGGTGCGGAGCCTCACCGCTTCGTCGATGACTATCTTGATCGGGCGGCACCAGATGCTTTGAAGCCCCGTTCCGTCAGGGCACCGTCTGCTCCGATGCGCAAGCGAAAACAGGGACTGTGAGGGGCCTGCAGTCGGCCGCCCGATGGTCTCGGCCGGGCCACAGCGCCGCACGGCCTGACGAATCCATCAAACCGCCCAAGCCCGTCAGCGCAAACTCCGCAGCAGCTCAGAACAGTTCCACGTCGCCGACCTTGGCGTCGTCTTCCACCACCATCCCGCTGACCAGCAGATCGGCATGGCTGCACACCTGGTTGCGGCCGTTGGCTTTCGCGTGGTAAACGGCCTTGTCGGCACGTGCGAACGCACTGCTGGGGGTGTCGCCAGGCCGCACCGCGGTGAAGCCGACGCTGACCGTGCACGTGCCGACCTGCGGGAACTGGAACAACTCGGTGTTGCTGCGAAAGCGCTCGAAGGCCTGGGCGGCATCATCCTCGCTGTGGCAGCGCATCAGCACCAGAAATTCCTCGCCGCCGAAGCGGTAAAGCCGATCATGAATGCGGAAGCTGCGGCCCATCAAGCGGGACAGCAGCAACAGCACTTCGTCGCCGATCAGGTGGCCGAAACGGTCGTTGACGCGCTTGAAGTGGTCGATGTCGATGACGCCGATCCAGTAACCACAAGGGCTACCGCCGATGCGCCTGCCCTCGCTCATGTGTTCGGGAGGCAACTCCAGATCGGCCGTGGCCTTCATGAAACTTTCATCGAAGGTCTTGCGATTGAGCAGGCCGGTCAGCGAGTCGCGTTCGGAGTAGTGCAACAAGCGTTCGAAATTTCGATAGATGCGCAGCACGGCCTGCACGGTGCGCTGGGCGTTTTCATCCGGCGCCGCCTGCGTCTCGATCTCGATCACACCGACCACCGCATCACCGCCGTACAGCGGGAAATAGGTGAGATGCGGCACCCCTGGCACCAGCACCATGCGCTGCTCGCTGTAGGCCACACACCGGGCATCGTCGGCAACCAGCCGAGGCAGGGTGTCCAGATCGCTCCAAGGGCCGTCGGAGGTCGCGACCGCGCTGTCACCGCGCAGCCTTGCACGCGTCAGCCAGTGGCGATCATCGCCTTCACCAACGCAGCGCTGGATGGTTACCGCGCAGGGTTGCAGCAGATCCTTCAGCGCGCTGGCCAGGGCCACATCGAGTTGCTCACGGTCGCGGTAACTGGTGAGCTCGGCAATGTGGTCGGCAAACGGGATCATGGCAATGCGGGCCGTCTGTTCGATGCCGTGGCAAAGACGATCATGCCGTCACCCGCCCCGAGGTGCAATGGGCGATCAGCGCCAGCAGATCCTCTTCGGAATACGGCTTGCCGAAGTAGTGTTCGACCCCCAGCTCCGCCGCATAGTCGCGGTGCTTCTGCGCGATGCGCGAGGTGATCATGATCACCGGCAGGTCGTGCAGACGCGGATCGGCGCGCAGGTTGCGCACCAGGTCGAAGCCGTCCATGCGCGGCATTTCGATGTCGCTGAGCACGATGGCTGGCTTCTCCTGCGCCAGCCGTTCGAGCGCGTCGAGCCCGTCCTTGGCCAGCATCACGCGATAGCCTTCGCGCAGCAGCATGCGCTCGGTCACCCGGCGCACTGTCAGTGAATCATCGACCACCAGCACCAGGGGCGCGAGCGGCACCGCCCGGCTGCGGTCATCGACCACTTCAGCCCCGCCAGAGGCCGGCGCCTGAATCGCGACCAGCGTGGCGGTGCGAGCAGCGGCACCGTACAGGGTGGCGAGCGCCACTGGGTTGTAGATCAAAGAGACGCTGCCCGATGCCTGCAAGGTCATGCCGGCCAGCCCGGGCATGCGTGAGAGCTGCGGCCCGAGGTTCTTGACGACCACTTCCTGGTTGCCGACCACATCGTCCACATGGACCACGATGCGCTGCGACGCGCTGCGCACCACCAGCAACTGACCGCTGCGTTCCGGTGGCGCGGCGCTGCAGGCGCTGGTCTGCAACAAGGCGCCAAGCCAGTAGAACGGCAGCGCTTCGCCATCGACGACGCAGGTGCCGCTCTGGTAGGACTGTTCGACCTCTGCGGCCGGCATGCGGCGCACCGCAGCGACCAGCGTCGAGGGCACGCCAACGGTCAACTCGCCGCAGCGCACCATCACCACCTGGGTGACGGCGGTGGTCAGCGGCAGCACCAGCTTGAAGCCGGTGCCCTGCCCCAGCGAGGTCGAGGTTTCGATGCGCCCGCCGATGGCCTGCACCTCGGAGCGCACCACGTCCATGCCGACCCCGCGGCCCGACAGCTCGGTGACCTTGTCAGCGGTCGAGAAGCCCGGGGTGAAGATCAGGTTGGCGAGCCGGTCGTCGGAGACGGCCACATCGGTCGCGATCAGCCCGTGGGCCAGTGCCTTGATGCGGATGCGGTTCAGGTCCAGACCGGCACCGTCGTCGCGCACCTCGACACCGACCTCGTTGCCGTCCTGGGTGACCGAGACGATGATCGCACCGGTGGTGTCCTTGCCTGCCGCCGTGCGCGTGGCCGGCAACTCGATACCGTGGGTGACGCTGTTGCGCACCAGGTGTTCGAAAGCGCTGGTCATGCGGTCGAGCACGCCACGGTCGATTTCTATCGAGCCGCCGACGATGTCGAGGCGCACCTGCTTGCCGGTTTCCTTGGCCGCCTGCCTCACCACACGGTACAGGCGGTCGGACAGGCCTTCGAATTCCACCATCCGGGTGCGCAGCAGGTCGTCTTGCAGCTCGCGCGTCAGCCGGGCTTGCGCGGCCAGATCGTCCTCGGTGCTCTGCAACGTCTGCTGCAAGGTACGCTGCACGGTGGCCACGTCGTTGACCGACTCGGCCATCATCCGCGTCAGCTCCTGGAAGCGGGTGAAGCGGTCGAATTCAAGCGGGTCGAACGCGACCGCCGCGACCTTGGCTGCTTCCATCCGCGAACTGATCTGCGTTTCCGCTTGCAGTTCGATGTCGCGCAACTGGCCGCGCAACCGTTCCAGGTTCTCAGTCAGATCGGACAGCGATTCCTTGATGTGATCGACGTCGCTGGCGATGCGCGTGCGGGTGATGCTGACCTCGCCGGCCTGGTTGACCAGGCGGTCGAGCAAGGGCGCACGCACCCGCACTGCCGAGGTGGCGTTCGACGCGGCGGCCACGCGCGGCAGCTCCGGTGCGTCGATGCCGTCGAAGCGCGACCAGTCGATCTCATCGGTTGCGATCGGGGCAGACCGGGCCGCTGCCTCGCTGGCCGCTTCAGCAGCATGTTCGGTGTGCACGGGCGCCGACACTGCATCGGAGGTGATGGCCTCCAACGGGTCTTCCGCAGGGGGCGCACTGTGACTGGCCACAAGCGACAGAGCGGTCGGCGGGACCAGCGTCTCGGCAGCCACGAAAGGCGTTCCGACCGCGGCCTCAACGACGGCTTCAGCAGGGGCCGCCACAACCTGCTGAACCGCTTCGAAGGCCAGTCGCAAGGCGTCGCAGCGACCCAGAAGCGGTTCGATCTCGTGCGCCGGCGTGACCACATCGGCCGACAGCGCGGTCAGGTTCTCGATGCGGCTTTCCAGTCGGTGCACCAGCTCGCCCAGGCGCATCGCACCGGCCAGGCGGGCGCCGCCTTTGAGGGTGTGCAGGGTGCGCATCGCACCGGCCGGAGCCTGTGGGTCTCCGGGGTGACGCGCCCAGTCCTGCAAGCGGGTGGCCAGCTGGCCGAGCAACTCTTCGGCCTCTTCTTCGAAGATCGGAAACAGCTCGGCGTCAATCGCATCGCTGACGTCGATGTCTTCTTCGTCGTCGAAATGCTGAGATGGGTCGCTGGGCGTCAGGCGCATCCGCTCGTGTTTGAGGTCGTCCAGCAGCGGCTCGGACAGCGGCTTCAGTGCGGGGACGCCGAGCGGGGCCAGCCGCTGCATCTCGGTGTCGGTCGTGAAGTCGGCGGCACCCCTGTGAAGGGCATCGGCAGCAGACGGAGAACCGGACGCCGGCGTGTGGCCCAGCTGGAAATTCAGATCGATGGCCACGTCGAGCGGTGCGTTCTCGCTGTCGAGCAGCGCTTCCGCATCGAGTTCGGCGGTGGCGGTTTCCAGTCGCCGGGCAGAGCTCAGTTCGTGGTCGGCCAGGCGTGCCAGCAAGGCCTCGGACGGCTGCTTCAGAAAGCCGGCGGCGAACTGGTGCAGCAGGCGACGGATCTCGTCGGCGGCGTCTGTGAACAAGGCCGCTTCTTCGGTCGTGCCGGCGCCGATGGCCGCACTGCGCGCCAAGGCGTGCTCCAGCGTACGGGCCAGGTTCGACAGGTCGGCAAAGCCGACGGTGGCTGAACTGCCCGCCAGCGAATGGGCCAGCGCCACCGCGCTGTCGTCGACCGGCAGCGCCAGCTCCATGGCCCATTCGGCCAGCTCGGTGCACAGGCGGCGCGACAGCTCGTCGGCCTCGTTAAGGTAGATGTTGAACAGCGGTATGCCGATGCGCAGCGAACCCATGACCTTGGTCTCGTCGTCGTCGGCCGCGATCGACAGCGTGGGCGCCAACTCGGGTTCGGGTTCTGGCGCGGGCACAGGTGCCAACTCGGGCACCGGTTGGGCCGTCTCCACCGTCGCGTCGTCGCCGAATTCGAGGGCGAAGTCCATCGGCGAAGCGGCGTCGATCGGCTGTGGGTGCTCACCGTCCCGTGGCAGCGCACCCAGTTCGAGACTCAGCAACTCGAAGTCTGGAGACGGGCTGCTGCCGACGTCGGTGGCAGCGAGCGGGTCGCCAAGCGGATCGTGCGATGACGACAGTCCCATTGACGGGTGCGGCAGCGGCAGCGTGGCCTGCGGGTCAAACGGCTCGAACATCGCGTTCGCGTCGCCAGACTCGAGGTCCAGCATGACGAAGCCAGTGTCGGCGTCCTGATGCAAATGCTCGCCGCGTGCCGACGCGTTCGCAGCATCGGCATCGAGATCCGTGGCACCGCCCCAAGCTGGCGGCGCCTCGGCCACCGACTCGTTGAGGTCGAGATCGACACGGGCATCGGCGTGGAAAGCCAGCGTGTCGTCGGACGCCGCGGCAAAGTCGGCAGCCAGATCGAAATCCATCGGCAACTCGTCCACCACCGCAGGTGCAGGTACGGCGGCGACGGCATCGAGCCGCTCTGCGGCCTGTGCCATCTGTGCGGCGCTGTGCGCGGCCGGTTGGCCTGTGGCGATGTCGTCGACCCAGGCGGCGAATTGCCCCAGCGCCTTGGTGGTGTAGCCCAGCAGCGGCTCATCGGCGTTGCGCTGCTCGGACAAGCGGGTGTTGTAGAGCTGTTCGCAGACCCAGGCGGCATCGCCGAACTCGGTCAGACCGACCATGCGGGCGCTGCCCTTCAAGGTGTGGAACGCGCGGCGCAGGATGGTCAGGCGCTGCAGGTCATCGGGCGCGGTGGCGAGACCGGCACAGGCGCCGCGAGCGGTATCGATCACCTCGCGGGCCTCTTCGAGGAACACCTCGCGCATCTCGTCGTCTTCGGCCGAATCGTCAGCGCCTATTTCGCGCGCCGCCGTGCCGGAGAGATCGAGACCGGTCGGTTCCGATGACGAATGCACGAAGTCGGCGAGTGCTTCCGACAGCTGGTCGCGCGCAGCGCTGACGGCATCGGCATCGCCCGCAGCTTCAAGCGCGATGCGTGCCCTGTTGACGGTGGCGGCCAGTGCGGTCTGATCGGCGGCGGTTGCCTCTTGAGCCAAGCGCTCCAGGTCGCGCGCGACGGCGTCGATCGACACGTCTTCGCGCGCCGCATTGAAGGCGAGCATCTGCGCCTGCTCGATCAGCCGCGGCTCGGCAGCCACCGGCGCGGGCTCGCCCGGCATGACCGGCGCGCGGTCGCTGCGGCCCATCACCGGCGACAAGGTGCCGGCCTCGGCGTCGTAGGCGAACAGCGACTTGGCCAGTGCCGGCTGCACGCTGAGCATGTCGATCAGGAAGCCGAGCGCACCAAGGTTACCGGCCAGGCGATCGAAGACACCGGCCTGACCCACGCGCGACAGATCGACTTCGGTCGAGCTGAGCCCGTCGACCTCATCGCGCATGCGCAGCAGCGCGCTGGCGGCATGGTCCATGCCCAGCACGGACAACACACCGCGCATCGCCGACAGGTGGTTCGGCACCGGGATCAGCACCGTCGGATCCGCCGGGTTGCGGAAGAACTGGTCGATCAGTTTTTCGGCGTCCGACAGCGTCGTGCGCAACTCCTGCACCACGCTGCCCATGGTCTGCCGATCGGACATCCGCCGGTACAGCTCTTCCATCCAGCCTTCGAGCGGCTGCGGCACCGCGCCCTGGCGCACGCTGCCCATGCGCTGTGACAGGCGCTGGATGCGGGCGGCCAGTTCAGGGTGATCGAATTCGGCATCTTCGAGGCAGGCCTCGACGTACAGCAGGCTGGTGGCGGCTTCCATCGCCAGCGCAGCCGACGGTGCAGCGGCCGTCTGCTGGGTCAGCGTTGCGGCGGCGCGCAGCTCTTCGGCGAGGACATCGCCGGACGGGAACAGGCGCTTCAGCGACTCGCCGGCGAGGGCGAACTGCTCGGTCAGGCCGTTGATGCGGTGCAACTCGCCACCGGCGACGCCAGACCAGGATTCCTTCGCCGCAGCCACCCGCTTGCTGGCCTGCGCGATCACGGCCGGATCGAAGCGACCCAGCGCGCTGCTGTGATAGTCGCCAGCGAGGTGATGCAGCAGATCGTAGGCTTGGCGCACCGCCGCAAGACGCGGCGCCTTGCGGCCGTCACCCGGCGAATCGGCCTGGGCGCAGAAGAACAGCAGGTCACGGGCCAGCGGTTCGGAAACTTCGCTGCCGCCGCGTTCAAGAATGCGCAGCTGCGCTAGCAGCCGCGACGCGACCCGCTTGCTGAACACGTCAGGCGACAGCAGGCCGGCGGCCTGCGCTTCGAACATCGCCGCCGCCAGCTTCCACAGCGAGGCGGCGTGCGGCTGGTCGGTGCCGGCGCCCAGGCCCGCGAAGATGTGGCTCATTCGGTAGGCCGCACCCGGTGTCGGCGCCCGCATGAGCGACAGCATCCGGCCCTCGATCGCTGACCGGGTCTCGGCATCGGGTTGGCAGGCGAGCGCACGCTCGTCATCCGGCAGCGGCAACCATTGCCAGTCGTGGAACCACAGGTCGGCCGGATGGATGCGATCAGCGCCGGCGATCTCCTGCACCGCGCGGTACTGCGGGAACATCGCCAGCGACGACACATGCTTGCCAGCCAGCAGGCGGGCCACGTAATCCATCAAGGCAAAGCAGGCAGCCTCGATCGCGGCGACCGCGTGGGCGTCGATCGACCGTGGCTTGGCAATGAAACGCTGGACGCAGGCTTCGCAGGCGCGCAGCAGGCTGGCCCCGGCTTGCAGGGCAACGAGCTCCAACGCGCCGACGCCCTGGTGCAGGTGCTGACGGGCGCCGTGCAGCACCGCGGGGTCGACCACATCGACATCGGCGTCGAAGGTGGTTTCAGACTCTTTCAGATGGCGTCGCAGCGACTTCAGCGCCAATTCGAGGGAGCGCCTGAGTTCTTCCTGCACCCAGGACAGGGCACTCAGATCGCTCAGACCGTCCACCGATTGAGGATTGCGCGAGCTGTCCATGCGATGCCTTGGTTCTGGTGATTCAGCGCGGCGGTGTTCGGCGCGGTCAGACGATCTTGAAACGCGCCACCGACTGCTTCAGCTCGTCCGCCGTGTGCGACAGCTCGCGCACCATTTGCGCCGTCGAGCGCGTGCCCTCGCCGGTCTGTTCGGTGACCGCGAAGATGTGCTGGATGTTGGCCGCCACCACATTGGCCGATTGCGCCTCGCCGAGCGCCCGGCTGGAGATGTCGGTGATCAGGTCGGACAACTGGTGCGACACCCTGTCGATGTCATTCAGCGCATTGCCTGCGGCGTCCGTCAGCCGGGTGCCTTCGACCACGCCCTGCGTCGAGCGCTCCATCGCGGCCACCGCGTCCAGGGTGTCGGTCTGAATCGCTTTGACGAGTGCTGCAATCTGCCGCGTCGCGTCGGCCGAGCGTTCGGCCAGCCGCTGCACTTCCTCGGCCACGACCGAGAAGCCACGCCCAGCCTCGCCGGCCGATGCGGCCTGGATGGCGGCGTTCAGCGCCAGCACGTTGGTCTGCTCGGTGATGTCCGAGATCAGTTCGGTGATCTCGCCGATCTCCTGCGACGACTCACCCAGCCGCTTGATGCGCTTGGAGGTTTCCTGGATCTGGTCGCGGATGGTGTTCATGCCGCCGATGGTGTCCTGCACCGCCTTCAGCCCCGATTCGGTCGCCGTCAACGATTGGCGCGCCACGGCCGCCGTCTGCTGCGCTTGCGCAGATACCTCGTTGATGCGCCCGGCCATCTGCAGCACCGACTCGCCGGTGTCGCGAATTTCGCGCAGCTGTTCGCTGGACGCGGCCATCAGCTCGGTCGAGGTGGCATCGACCAGCTGCGTGGTCTCGGTCACCCGGCTCACCGTGCCCTGCACCTGGGCGACCAGCGTGCGCAGCTCTTCCACCGTGTAGTTGACCGAATCGGCGATCGCGCCGGTGATGTCCTCGGTGACGGTGGCCTGCTGCGTCAGATCGCCTTCGGCAACGCTTTGCAGCTCGTTCATCAGGCGCAAGATGGCCGCCTGGTTGGCATCGTTGACGCGCTTGGCCTCGCCCTGCAGGCGGTCGGCATCAACGCGTTGCTGCTCCATCTGGTGCGCACGCTGCACCTGCTCGACTGCGAACAGCTTGCGCTGCCCGAACACTCCGGCGAACACGGCCACCGCCGCCACCAGCAACAGGCCTGCCACACCCTGCTGTGACGGCGAGCCGTCTCCTGATGCGAACGACAGAACCACGACGGCCAGCACACCGATCATGCCGATCCAGATCAGTGCACTCAGCCATTTTTGCTGCTGCTCGACCGGTCGGTTGGCGATCAACGGGACACCCGAAGCGCTGTTGACCGCAGCAGTCGGTGCCGGTTGCGACCGGGATTCGGCGAAGTCGGCCATGCCCGAAGGGGCCGACTCGGAAATGATGGACGGGTCGAACTCGCGCATGCCGCGACCACCGATGCCCTCAAGTACCACGGTGCGTTCCATGTCCATGTCGATCTCCAGTGGCGACCGCTTGTCAACCATGTGTTGGCCCTCCATCGACGCGGGTGCCGGCGCGTCCGCGAAGCGGGTGTCGGACGCATCAGGGTCGCGCGTCGGTTTGGATTTCTTCAGTTTGTCCAGGAAGGCCATTGAATCCTCGCTCAGCGATTGTGGTGACTCGTGAGGTACCAGACCCACCGATATCGAGGCCTTCTTACCGTCAGTTCGTCGCATGCGTCAAAGCGCCGAAGCGAGGTGCCGTTCGGCGCGGTCATCGAACGATCTTCAGAAATGCCGGGTGCCTGACCAGGCGTGCGAGACTGATCTCCTGCCACAACCGGCCATCGGCATCGCACCAGCGCGGACCTGCGAACGATGACGCCGAAGGCGCGCGCGAGGCACCCGCCTCGACCGCCAACTGGTCTTCGCCACGCAGCCCCGCCAATCGATCGACCAGCAGCGCCGCATTGACATCGAGCGACGCGTTGAAGCCGACCAGCATCGCTTGATCGCGACCCTCGGGCCGAGCCGCGATGCCCAGGAAACCGGCCAGGTCGACCACGCCGTGCAATTGACCACGCAAATTCGCCACGCCCAGGAACCAGGGCTGCGCATGCGAAACACCCGCAATGGGCGACATCGGGAATATTTCACCGGCTTCCTGCAGCGGAAACAGGAACCCGCGTCCGTCGCATTCGACCGCCAGCCAGGCCCGGCCGCGCACCGTCGAGCGCGCCTCCTGTAATCGCTGCGCCAAGCGATTTTGCAGAGCGCGCAGTGCTTCCTTGTCGGCCATGGGGGACTGGGTGTGGGTCGGTGCGTGGTGTCAGGTCAGTGGCAACGGTGCCGCTGGTCGATCAAGCCGCCGAGACACGTTACCTCCATCAGCCGAAGGCTCGAATCTTGGCCGTCAACTCCTCGGCGTTCACCGGCTTGACGATGTAGTCGCGTGCGCCCTGGCGAATGCCCCAGACCTTGTCAGTCTCCTGGTTCTTGCTGGTGCACATGATGACCGGTACCCGGGAGAAGCGTGGATCGCGGGTGATCGAACGGGTCAATTGAAACCCGTTTTGACCCGGCATCACCACGTCCATCAGGATCAGGTCGGGGATCTGTTCTTCCAGCCGGCGCATCGCTTCTTCGCCATTCTCGGCGGTGCGCACCGCATAGCCCTGCTTCTTCAGCAGGTCCGACACGAAATAGAGCTCCGTCTTCGAATCGTCGACCAACAGAATGTTCTTGATTGCCATTTCTTGTCCTCGGGAGTCGATTTCAGCGCCCAACTGCGTTCAGAAGCAATCCGTGCGCCGCGAAAACAATGACAAATCGCGTCAGTTTTGCGACACCGCCGCGTCTTCCTTCAGGTGCAGGCGCACCGCGTCGAGTAACTGGTCCTTGGTGAACGGCTTGGTCAGGTAGTCCTGGGAGCCCACCATGCGACCCCTCGCCTTGTCAAAAAGGCCATCCTTCGACGACAACATGATCACCGGCAGGTCGGCGTAGCGGCTGTTGCGCTTGATGATGGCGCAGGTCTGGTAGCCGTCGAGCCGGGGCATCAGGATGTCGCAGAAGATCAGCGCTGGCGCGTGGTCATTGACCTTGGACAGCGCGTCAAAGCCATCTTCAGCCAGGTAGACGTCGTAGCCGCCCTGTTTGAGAAAGATTTCCGCACTGCGTCGGATGGTGTTGCTGTCGTCGATGACCAGCACCCTGGTCCTGGGCGCGCTCGCCCCGATGTCACTGTCCACTAACGTTCTCCTCATCAGGGCACACCCGCGCCCCGCGTGTCGGGTTATCGGTCAGATCTGCACCATCTCAAAGTCTTCTTTTCGGGCGCCGCATTCGGGGCAGGTCCAATTCATTGGAACATCGGCCCAGCGGGTACCGGGCGCGATGTTGTGCTCCGGATCACCGGTGGCCTCGTCATAAATCCAGCCGCAGATCAGGCACATCCAGGTTCGAGGGTCGGTCACGGTGGCTTTGGACGGGTCATTACAATGAAATCCATTCTACCGACGCCGCGTTTGCAGCGCGTGTGCCCAGGCGGCGCGTTGTTCTGCGGCGCGGCCCGTTCGACTTCTTCATCGGTCACAGCCCTGCGGGCGCGCCTTCCCTTTCTCACCCGAGTCCTCCGCCATGACCGCACAAACCCAGGCGACCGCCGACCCCGCTGAAGAGGCGCAGGAAGCGCCGTCACCAGCCTGCGTGATGAGCTTCAATGCGTCGGATGCCACTGGCGCTGGCGGTGCCAGCGGCGATGTCGCCACCATCGCCGCCATGGGCGCGCATGCGCTGCCGGTCATCACGTCGATCCTGCTGCGCGACACGGCGGAGGTGTTCGATCACCATGCGATCGACCCCGACGTGGTCGCCGAACAGGCACGCAACGTGCTCGAGGACATCACGATCGCTGCCTGGAAGGTCGGTTTCCTCGGTTCGGCAGAGGCGGTCGGTGCGGTGGCGGAGATCCTGTCGGACTACCCCGACGTGCCGCTGGTCGCCTACATGCCGAACCTGTCATGGCTGGAGGAAGACCAGCAGCAGGCCTACCTCGATGCGTTTCGCGAACTGGTGCTGCCGCAGACCGAGGTGCTGGTCGGCAGCCACCAGACGCTGACCGACTTCCTGCTGCCGGACTGGGACGCCGACCGCCCCACCTCGCCACGTGAGCTGGCAGTGGCGGCGGCCGAACATGGCGCCAACCATGTGCTGGTTACCAGTGTGCTGATCACCAGCGGCAAGAGCGCCGACCAGCATCTCGACAACGTGCTGGCCTCGTCACAGGGCGCACTGACCGGCGAAAAATTCGAGCGCTTCGACGCCAGCTTCATCGCAGCCGGCGACACGCTGTCGGCCGCGCTCGCCGCGCTGCTGGCCTCGGGCAGCGAGTTGCACACTGCCGTCGGCGAATCGCTGGCCTTTCTGGACCAGGCGCTCGATGCAGGCTTCCGCCCGGGCATGGGCAATGTCGTGCCCGACCGTTTCTTCTGGGCGCTGGCCCCGGGTGAAGAGGAGGACGGTGCCGATGGCGATGCGCTGACCCCCGACGCCCCCGGCTCTCGCCACATCCACTGACCTCCTTGACTGACAAACCGGTCCGAACCCCCGCTGCCTGCAACTCACCGATCGCCATGACTTCCACCAACGCACAGCTTTTCGAGCGCGCCCAGCGCGTCATTCCTGGCGGCGTGAACTCGCCGGTGCGCGCGTTCCGCGCCGTCGGTGGCACGCCGCGCTTCATCGCGCGTGCGCAGGGGCCGTACATCTACGACGCCGAGGGCAAGCGCTACATCGACTACATCGGCTCCTGGGGACCGATGATCCTGGGCCACGGCCACCCGGCCGTGCTCGACGCGGTGCAGAAGGCAGCGCTCGACGGTTTCTCGTTCGGTGCGCCGACCGAGCGCGAGATCGAGCTGGCTGAAGAAATCCTGAAACTGGTGCCCAGCATGGACCAGGTGCGCCTGGTCAGTTCGGGCACCGAAGCGGCGATGAGCGCGCTGCGGCTGGCCCGTGGCGCCACCGGTCGCAACAAGATCGTCAAGTTCGAGGGCTGCTACCACGGCCAT